>DASXMW010000201.1:0-17962 GCA_036495425.1 Streptosporangiaceae bacterium
TGCAGCTGTACCGGGACGACGGGGTGGTGCTGCGCCAGCAGAAGCTCGGCGAGGCCGACCACATCGTCACCGTGCTGACCCGCAAGACGGGCAAGGTGCGGGCCGTGGCCAAGGGCGTGCGGCGGACCAAATCCCGGTTCGGCGCCCGCCTGGAGCCGTTCACCCACGTCGACCTGCTGCTGTACCAGGGCCGCTCGCTGGACACCATCACCCAGGCCGAGGTGATCCGGCCCTACGGGGCCCCGCTCACCGCGGACTACCCGCGGTACACGGCCGGGGTGGCCATGCTGGAGACCGCGGAGCGGTTCACCCCCGAGGAGAAGGAGCCCACGCTCCGGCAGTTCCTGCTGCTCATTGGCGGGCTGCGGGCGCTGGGGGAGGGTGAGCATGAGGCCCGGCTGGTCCTCGATGCCTACCTGCTGCGGTCGCTGGCCGTGGCCGGTTACGCGCCCGCGCTGGACGAATGTGCCCGCTGCGGCCGCAAGGACCGGCTGTCGTCGTTCGCCATCGCGGCCGGCGGCATGGTCTGCCCGAACTGCCGCCCCGCCGGGGCGGCGTCACCGGGCCCGGCCACCGTGGGCCTGATGGCCGCGCTGCTGCGGGGAGATTGGGACAGGGCGGACCAAAGCGACCGGCGTCACCAGGTAGAGTGCAGTGGCTTGGTGGCCGCGTATCTGCAGTGGCACCTGGAGCACTCCATCCGTTCGCTGCGTCATGTGGAGCGTGTGTGACCGTCCGGCCGCCCGATCCTCATCCGAGTGGTGTCCGTCCGCCTGGCATCCCGCGCGATCTGGTCCCGCGGCACGTGGCCATCGTCATGGACGGCGACGGCCGCTGGGCCAAGCAGCGCGGCCTGGCCCGCACCGAGGGCCACAAGCAGGGCGAGGCGTCGCTGCTGGACGTGATCATGGGCGCGATCGAGCTGGGCATCCCGTATCTGTCCGCGTACGCGTTCTCCACCGAGAACTGGCGCCGGTCCCCGGACGAGGTCCGGTTCCTGATGGGCTTCAACCGCGACGTCATCCACCGCCGCCGGGACCTGCTCACCGAGATGGGGGTCCGGATCCGCTGGGCCGGCCGCCGCCGGCGGCTGTGGCGCAGCGTGATCTCCGAGCTGGAGGAGGCCGAGCGGATGTCCGCGGGCAACTCCGTGCTCACCCTGCAGTTCTGCGTGAACTACGGCGGCCGGGCCGAGATCGCGGACGCCGCCGCGGCCATCGCCGCCGACGTGGCCGCGGGCAAACTACGGGCCGACAAGGTCGACGAAAAAGTGTTCGCCCGCTATCTCTACGAGCCGGAAATACCCGACGTCGACCTTTTTGTGCGCTCCTCTGGCGAGCACCGCACGTCGAATTTCCTGATCTGGCAGTCCCATTACGCCGAAATGGTCTTCCTGGACACCCTCTGGCCTGATTTCGACCGCCGTCACCTCTGGCAGGCCTGCGAAATCTACGCCAGCCGGGACCGCCGCTACGGCGGGGCCATCCCCAATGTGGTCGGCGCCGCCGCGGAGAGCCCGGCCCCGGCCAGCTGACCGCCGGAGGGCTACTCAAGCCCTCTGAGCTGGTAAAACCTGCGACACTACCTGTTTCGGGATCGCGCCCCGGCTGCTTGAGCCAGTTTTCGCGTGAACTATTTTCCCGGCGTCAGGTGAGTCCAATTTATATCTAATTTCGCGGGTTCGCGTCCTTCGATAATTCCGGGGTTGTCAGTCATCGCGGCAGGCGCGCCGCACATTCACTGATGCGTCGGCAACTGTACCGTTTTGGCCGTGGAAAATTGCGGGCAGCCCGGAAAAGGCAGGGGTAGCGGGGTGAGAGGCGGGGAACACCGGAAAGTGGCGTCGAGGTAATTACACGACGGAGGTACTGGCCGAGCCGGGGGAACGGCAAGGCGCCAGCGGCCAGTCAGTCAGCCCAGCCGTAGCGCTGGGCTAATGGAACGAGTCAGCACAACGGGGGGTGTTGATGCGTCGCACAGCAGTGGCCGTCACAGGCGTTGGGTTCGCGATAGGAGCGTTCGCCGCCGGCGGCCTGAGCCCGGCCAGCGCGAGTGCGGCCGGCCACGGCCTGGCCAGCAGTCACGTGTCCAGGGCAGGTTCGTCGGCCATCGAAACCAGGAGCAAACAGTCCGGCCCGGGCACCGCCGCCAGCGGCACGCAGACGGTGGAGTACGACGGGTACTCGGTCACCGTCCCGGCCAGCTGGCAGGTGTTCCATCTCGATTCCGATCCAGGTCAGTGCGTCAGGTACGACATCAATGCGGTCTACCTCGGCAGTCCTGGCGCCGACCAGAACTGTCCTTCGAATCTTATGGGCCGGGCGGAGACCATCACCATCACTCCAGCCGGCCTGTCGGGGTCATCGTCGCAGGCCAGCGGGGGTGAACGGAGCGCGGCGGCGCAGGGCGGGCTGGTCCAGTCCCCGCCGCCCAGCGAGACCGGCCGGGCCATCTCGGCCAGGGCCGGCTCGTTCAGCCGGATGAGCGAGTACAGCCAGGAATACGAGCTGCGCGGCTCGGTCGCGGGCCGCGGCCCGTCGGTGACCGCGACCTACGGGTCGGACCCGGCTCCGGTCACGCGGTACCTGAGCAGCCTGCACCGGGCCCGGCCGCTGCGAGCGGGCGCTCCGTCGGGGACGACCGCCCCGGCCCCGGCCAAGAGCCCCGCCACCACCAAGGCCCCCGCCGCCACCATCAAGACCTCCAGTACCACCAAGACCTCGGGTACCGGCAAGCCGTCCAGCACCCTGGCCGCCACCCTCAAGCCCAGCGTGCCGTCCAGCCCGCTGAACGGCTTCGACACCTGCACGGCGCCGTCGCTGAAGGCGATGAAGGCCTGGAAGGCCAGGTACTCGGCGATCGGGATCTACATCGGCGGCCAGAACATGGCCTGCGACTACGGCAACCTGTCCTCGTCCTGGGTCAAGTCGGCCCACGGCCTGGGCTGGTCGCTGCTGCCGCTGTACGTGGGGCTGCAGGCGCCGTGCAACTCGTTCGCCGACATCAGCACGACCAAGGCCGTGGCCCAGGGCACCCAGGCCGCCGACACCGCCGTGGGTGACGCGGCCAACCTGGGCCTGGGCAAGGGCTCGCCGGTCTACTTCGACATGGAGGGCTACAACAACACCAACAGCAGCTGCCGCAGCACCGTGCTGCGGTTCCTGGACGCCTGGACCGCCGAGGTGCACGCCCGCGGCTACGTCTCCGGCGTGTACTCCAGCGCCGCCAGCGGCGTGTCCGACCTGGTCGGGGCGGGTAGCGTCAACGGCCACCTGATGAACAAGCCAGACGCCATGTGGTTCGCGCTGTGGGACAAGAAGAACAACCTCACCGGCACGCCGTACCTGCCCAGCAAGAACTGGACCTCGGACCGCGTCAAGCAGTACCAGGGCAACCAGAACGTCAAGGTTGGCGGGTACACCCTCAACATCGACGCTGACCGGGTCGGAGGCGCCGTGTCGGCCCCGTGATCGGCCCCGTGATCGGCCCCATGATCGGCCCCATGATCGGCACCGTGTTGTACACCGCCTGAACTGGCCAGGGGAAGGGCTGGTTCTGGTTCGCCGAGGGGCGCGGTGGCTCTAAGCTGGGAGCTACCGCGCCCTTTCGCATGGTGTAGACCGTGCCCGCGCGATTCCCGGGACGCCCCTCGTGGCGCTGTCCCAGTGCAACAACGACGCCGACCGCCAGCCGGATGGAGACCCCGTAATGGCAGCACGCAGTGACCGTATGGATACGATCGTCAGCCTTTCCAAGCGGCGGGGCTTCGTGTACCCGTCCAGCGAGATCTACGGCGGGCTGCGGGCATCGTGGGATTACGGTCCGCTCGGCGTCGAGCTCAAGAACAACGTCAAGCGCCAGTGGTGGCGTTCGATGGTGCAGGAGCGCGACGACATCGTGGGCCTGGACTCCAGCGTGATCCTGGCCCGCGAGGTCTGGGAGGCCAGCGGCCACGTCACCGAGTTCGTGGACCCGCTGGTCGAGTGCATGTCCTGCCACAAGCGGTTCCGGGCCGACCACCTGACCGAGGCCTACGCCGAGAAGCACGGCCACGAGCCCGAGCACGGGCTGGCCGACGTGACCTGCCCCAACTGCGGGAACAAGGGCACGTTCACCGCGCCCCGGATGTTCAGCGGCCTGCTGCGCACCTACCTGGGCCCGGTCGAGGACGAGTCCGGCCTGGCCTACCTGCGGCCGGAGACCGCCCAGGGCATCTTCATCAACTACAAGAACGTGCAGCAGAGCTCGCGCAAGAAGCTGCCGTTCGGCATCGGCCAGATCGGCAAGTCGTTCCGCAACGAGATCACCCCCGGCAACTTCATCTTCCGCACCCGCGAGTTCGAGCAGGCCGAGATGGAGTTCTTCGTCCGGCCCGGCACCGACGAGGAGTGGCACCAGACCTGGATCGACACCCGCTTCGGCTGGTACGTCGACCTCGGCATCAAGAAGGAGAACCTGCGGCTGTTCGAGCACCCGCAGGAGAAGCTGGCCCACTACTCCAAGCGGACCGTGGACGTGGAGTACCGGTTCGGGTTCACCGGCAGCGAGTGGGGCGAGCTGGAGGGCATCGCCAACCGCACCGACTACGACCTGAGCACGCACGCCAAGGCGTCCGGGGTCGACCTGTCCTACCTGGACCAGGAGTCGGGCGAGCGGTTCGTGCCCTACGTCATCGAGCCCGCGGCCGGTATCGACCGGGCCACGCTGGTGTTCATGCTCGACGCCTACACCGAGGACGAGGCCCCCAACGCCAAGGGCGAGCTGGAGAAGCGGACGGTGATGAAGTTCGACCCCCGGATCGCCCCGGTCAAGGTGGCGGTGCTGCCGCTGTCCCGCAACGCCGACCTGTCGCCCAAGGCCCGGGACCTGGCCGCGGCCCTGCGCAAGCGGTGGAACACCGACTTCGACGACGCCAGCGCCATCGGCCGCCGCTACCGGCGCCAGGACGAGATCGGCACCCCGTACTGCGTCACGGTCGACTTTGACACCCTCGAGGACCAGGCCGTGACCGTCCGGGAACGCGACTCGATGCAGCAGGAGCGGATCGCCATCGACCAGATCGAGGCCTACCTGGGCGAGCGCCTGCCCATCTGCTGATCTGGATTGCCGGGGCGTAAGCCCCGTGGGTCTGGGGGCTTACGCCCCGAGGCCAGCACTGTCAGCTCAGGTGGTCGCCGGTGAGCGCCTCCAGCACCAGCTCCAGCACATCACCCGGGGCCACGCCGGTCAGCGCGTCCGGGTCCGCGGCCGGGGCGCAGCGGAAGATCTCGGCCGCGGCCTGACCGAAGCCGCCCGGCAGCCCGGCCCCGGCCATGGCGGTGGCGATCTCGGTCATCTCCGCGTCCCACCGCCAGCCCTTGGTCGCGGCCGACCGCGCGGCCGCCTCGGCCCGCTGACCCAGCCCGGGCTGGGACACGCCCCACTCGGACATCAGCGTGCCCTCCACCCGCTCGGCCCGGGCCAGCGCCTGGGCCGCCAGCAGCAGCGCGGCCGAGCCCTTGGTCCAGGCCGCGTAGGCCAGCTTGACCGCGGACGCCGCCCCGACCCCGCCCTCCACCACCTCGGCCCGGACCGGGGTGCCACCGAACAGCGCGGCCACCTCGGCCGCGCCGTCCCCGGACAGGTAGAGCCCGGGACCATCCGGCGATCCCGGCCTCGGCGGCAGCCCGATGATGCCGCCGTCGGTGAAGGCGGCCCCGGACGCGGTCACCACCTCGGCCACGGCCCGGACGGTCTGCGGGGCGATGGCGTTGGCGTCCACGTAACGGCCGCCGAACCCGGCCCCGGTCACGCTCTCGGCCACCGCCCGCGCCGCCTGCGGCGGGCAGACGGACAGGATGACCTCGGACCGGGCGGCCAGGTCGGCCAGCGAGCCCGCCTCGGTCAGCCCGGCCGCCGCGGCCCGGTGGGCCGTGGCCTGCCCGCGGCCCGGCGGCGCCCAGAGCACGGTGTGTCCCTGTTCCACCAGGCAGCGGCCCAGCGCCGCGCCCATCTCGCCCGGGTGCAGCAGCCCGATGGTGGTTCCCGGCATCGTTTTCCTCGCAGCGTCAGTGGGGCCAGAGCTTCTATCGTGTCTACCGTGCCACGGCGGACTAGACCATTTCCGCGCGGGGCCTGCGGCCCCGTCCCGCGTCAGCCCCTGGACCGGTAGAGTCCCAAGCAAAAATAACGATGAAAGCCACGCCGCACGAGGAGCGTTTCAGTGCCGAAGCTCGTTTACGACTTCACCGAAGGCAACAAGGACCAGAAGGACCTGCTGGGGGGCAAGGGTGCCAACCTGGCCGAGATGACCAACCTGGGCCTGCCGGTGCCGCCCGGGTTCATCATCTCCACCGAGGCCTGCCGGGCCTACCTCAAGGACGGCGACGTACCAGCCGGCCTGAACGACGAGGTCACCGAGCACCTGACCCAGCTCGAGTCGGCCATGGGCCGCAAGCTGGGCGACCCGTCGGACCCGCTGCTGGTCAGCGTGCGGTCCGGGGCCAAGTTCTCCATGCCCGGCATGATGGAGACGGTGCTCAACATCGGCCTGTCCGACGAGTCCGTGCAGGGCCTGGCCAAGCAGGCCGGCAACGAGCGGTTCGCCTGGGACTCCTACCGGCGGCTGATCCAGATGTTCGGCAAGACCGTGCTGGACATCGAGGGCGAGGCCTTCGAGGACGCGATCGACAACGCCAAGAAGGCCAAGGGCGTCAAGAACGACCTCGACCTGGACGCCGACGACCTGCAGAAGATCGTGGCCGCGTTCAAGGAGACCGTCCGCCAGCACACCGGCCACGACTTCCCGCAGGACCCGCGCGAGCAGATGGACATGGCGGTCAAGGCCGTGTTCAACTCCTGGAACGCCGACCGCGCCATCCTCTACCGCCGCCAGGAGCGCATCCACACCGACCTCGGCACCGCGGTCAACGTGGTGGCGATGGTGTTCGGCAACCTGGGCGCCGACTCCGGCACCGGCGTGGCCTTCACCCGCGACCCCGGCACCGGCCAGCAGGGCGTGTACGGCGACTACCTGCAGAACGCCCAGGGCGAGGACGTGGTGGCGGGCATCCGCAACACGGTTCCGCTCGGGGACCTGGAGCGGATCGACAAGAACTCCTACGACCAGCTGATGGACATCATGTCCACGCTGGAGAACCACTACCGCGACCTGTGTGACATCGAGTTCACCATCGAGCGCGGCAAGCTCTGGATGCTGCAGACCCGGGTCGGCAAGCGCACCGCCGCGGCCGCGTTCCGGATCGCCATCCAGCTGGTCGACCAGGGCCTGATCGACATGGACGAGGCGCTCAACCGGGTCACCGGCGAAGAGCTGGCCCGGCTGATGTTCCCCCGCTTCGACACCGGCACCGACGTCAAGCAGATCGCCAAGGGCATCAGCGCGTCGCCCGGCGCCGCCGTGGGCAAAGTGGTGTTCACCTCCGACCGCGCGGTCGAGCTGGCCGGCCAGGGTGAGAAGGTCATCCTGGTCCGCCGCGAGACCAACCCCGACGACCTGCAGGGCATGATCGCCGCCCAGGGCATCCTGACCAGCCGCGGCGGCAAGACCAGCCACGCGGCCGTGGTGGCCCGCGGCATGGGCAAGACCTGCGTCTGCGGCGCCGACGAGCTCGAGGTCGACACCCGCGGCAAGAAGTTCACCCTGGCCGACGGCACCGTCGTCAGCGAGGGTGACGTGATCTCCATCGACGGCTCCTCCGGCGCCGTCTACCTGGGCGAGGTGGCCGTGGTGCCGTCGCCGGTGGTGCAGTACTTCGAGGGCGGTCTGGACCCGGAGTCCGACGAGCTGGTCGCGGCGGTGCACGCGATCATGACCCACGCCGATGAGAAGCGACGGCTCGGTGTCCGGGCCAACGCCGACACCGGCGAGGACTGCGCCCGGGCCCGGCGGTTCGGCGCCGCCGGCGTCGGCCTGACCCGGACCGAGCACATGTTCCTGGGCGAGCGCCGGCAACTGGTCGAGAAGCTGATCCTGGCCGAGAACGAGGAGCAGCAGCAGGCCGCGCTGGACGACCTGGAGCCGCTGCAGCGCGGTGACTTCATCGAGATCTTCGAGGCCATGGACGGGCTGCCGGTCACCATCCGGCTCATCGACCCGCCGCTGCACGAGTTCCTGCCCGACCTGACCGACCTGTCGGTCAAGATCGCGCTGGACGGCGACAACGCCTCCGAGAAGGACCACAAGCTCCTGGACGCGGTGCGCCGCCTGCACGAGCAGAACCCGATGCTGGGCCTGCGCGGTGTCCGGCTCAGCCTGGTCATCCCCGGCTTGCTCGACATGCAGGTCCGGGCCATCGCCGAGGCCGCCGCCGAGCGGTCCAAGGCCGGCGGCAGCCCGCACCCGGAGATCATGATCCCGCTGGTCGGCGCGGTCCAGGAGCTGGAGATCGCGAAGGAGCGGACAGAAAAGGTGCTGGCCCAGGTGGCCGAGGCCACCGGGACCGACGTGCCCACGCTGATCGGCACGATGATCGAGGTCCCGCGGGCGGCCCTGACCGCCGGGGAGATCGCCGAGCCGGCCCAGTTCTTCTCCTTCGGCACCAACGACCTGACCCAGATGACCTGGGGTTTCTCCCGGGACGACGTCGAGGGCGCGTTCTTCAGCCGGTACATCGACCTCGGCATCTTCGGCGTCTCGCCCTTCGAGACGATCGACCGGGACGGCGTGGGCCGGCTGGTCTCGATCGCCGTGCAGGAAGGCCGGGCGGCCCGCCCGGACCTGAAGCTCGGGGTCTGCGGCGAGCACGGCGGTGACCCGGACTCGGTGCACTTCTTCCACGAGGTCGGCCTGGACTACGTGTCCTGCTCGCCGTTCCGGGTCCCGGTGGCCCGGCTCGAGGCGGGCCGGGCCGCGGTCGAGACCGAGCGCAGCGACAGCCGGTGAGTTGACCACCAGCAATTACGACGCGCACGCCCGGGCCCGCTGGGTGGCTGAGCCACCCAAGGGGTCCGGGCGGAGCGCGTTCGAACGGGACCGGGCCCGGGTCCTGCACAGTGCCTCGCTACGGCGCCTGGCGGCCAAGACCCAGGTGGTGGAGGTGGGCCGGAACGACTTCCCGCGCACCCGGCTCACCCACACCCTGGAAGTGGCCCAGATCGGCCGGGGCATCGCCCAGGCGATCGGCTGTGACCCCGATGTGGTCGAGACCGCCTGCCTGGCCCACGACATCGGCCACCCGCCGTTCGGCCACAACGGGGAGCTGGCCCTGGCCGAGCTGGCCGCGGGCTGCGGCGGCTTCGAGGGCAACGCCCAGACGCTGCGGCTTTTGACCCGGCTGGAGACCAAGGTCCCCGGGGCGGGGCTGAACCTGACCCGGGCCTCGCTGGACGCGGTGCTGAAGTACCCGTGGCCGGAGCCGGTGGGCGGCGGGAAGTACAACTACTACGCCGACGATGCCCCGGCTTTTGACTGGGTCCGTCTGGGCGCGCCCGAGCGGCGGCGTTGCCTGGAAGCCCAGGTCATGGACTGGGCCGACGACGTCGCCTACTCCGTGCACGACCTCGAAGACGGCCTGAACGCCGGCCTGGTCACGTTCGGCCAGCTGCACGACCCGGCCGAACGGGCCGCCGTGGCCGAGGTGACGCTGGGCTGGTACCTGGACCCGGGCGAGGTGTCGGCGGCCGAGCTGACCGCGGTGTTCGACGACCTGATGACCCTGGACTGCTGGCCCAAGGCCTTCGACGGCGGCCCGGACGCCCTGGCCGCGCTGAAGAACCTGACCAGCGAGCTGGTCGGCCGCTTCTGCGTGGCCGCCCAGGACGCCACCCGGGCCGCCTGCGCCGGCGATGTGGCCGCGGGTTCGCTGCGCCGCTACATGTGCGACTTCGTCGTCCCCCGCCGCCAGCGCCTGGAGTGCGCCCTGCTCAAGGGGGTCGCCGCCCGCTACGTCATGGCCCGCGAAGGCGTCGCCGCCCAGCAGGCCCGCGAACGCGAGCTGATCGCCGAACTGGCCGCCACCATCCAGGTCGGCGCCCCCCGCACCCTGGACCCCCTCTTCCGCCCTTCCTGGGCCTCGGCGGCCAGCGACCCCGCCCGCCGCCGCGTCGTCATCGACCAGATCGCCTCCCTCACCGACACCTCCGCCCGCGCCTGGCACCGCCGCCTAACCACCACCCCCTCCTAGTCCCCACGCCCCTCCCCTACCCCTCCCGCCCCACCCCGGGCGCCCCACCACCCCCCCTCACCCCAACCCCCCTCTGGGTGGAGCAGAGTCAGCGCTATTCACTGAGAATGCTCCAGCGAGAGGGTTATCCACAGGGGGCGAGGTGAAGGCTGCGGTATGGGCATGATCGAGCCACCGTGGAGGCATGCGCACTGACGTCCTTGGAGTCTGCGGTGACCTCCTGGAGTGCCAGCGGGGTGTCATCGACCGCCGGCAGGCGCTGCAGCTCGGCGTGCCACCCGGCGTCGTCGACGGATTACTGCGGACCGGGCGTTGGCAGCGTATGGACCAGGGCGTCTACGCGACGTTCAGCGGGGAGCCCGGTCGTGACGCCCGCCTGTGGGCGGTCGTGCTCCGAGCCGGGCCCGGGGCCATGCTCAGTCACTGGACCGCGGCGAGCCTGTTCGGGCTCATCGAGTTCCCCGGGCTGCCCGTCCACGTCATCGTGCCGCCCGACCGGCGCCCGCAGCGGATTCCGGGCACTGTCATTCACCGGCTCGACCGGCCACCGAGCGCCCGCCATCCCGCTCTGCTCCCACCGCGAACCCGCGTCGAAGAAACCGTCATGGATCTGGCGGCCGCGGCCCGCAGTGCTGACGATGGGCTGGGCTGGGTGTTCAAGGCGACTGGGCAGCGTCTGACCACGGCGGACCGGCTTCGCCAGGTCCTGTCATCGCGCCCGCGAATACGCTGGCGAGCCGAGCTCACGGCCTGCCTGAACGACGTGGAGGGGGGAGTGCGGTCCAATCTGGAGCACCGTTATGTCTGGAGCGTGGAACGCCCGCACCGCTTGCCCCGCCCGGTGCGTCAGGCCAGGGTCGTCCGCGGTGGACGAGCGTGTTACCTCGACAACTTCTATCCCGAGTATCTGGTCTGCACCGAACTGGATGGCCGCGCCGCCCATCCGATCGGTGAGCGCTGGCGAGACTACCGGCGCGACAACGCCGGGGCCACCGATGGCATCATCACCTTGCGCTACGGCTGGTCGGATATCACCGGGCAGCCTTGCCAGGTGGCGGCCCAGGTTGCCGCGGTCCTCACCCAGCGCGGCTGGCCGGGCTCCGCCCGTCGTTGCGGCTCGGCCTGCACGCTGCCGCGAGGAGGTGGCCCGTAGTCATTTCCAGGCGAACACCGGTTGCTCGAAGTGCGCGACCCGCGTCTCCAGCCCGTGCAGGCCGGCCTGGCAGAACTGGTACACGATGGCCGCGGTCGGGGCGTGCAGGTAGTTGCCCAGCAGCGGCAGCTGGATGACCGGGTGGTCCGACTCGGGGATGCGGATCAGCCGCGGCGGCACGTCGAAGTCGGCCAGCGGGATCACGTGGATCTGGGCCACCTCGGCGGCCGGGCCGGTCAGGTCCGGGCGGACCGGGCCGGCCCAGACCACGACCGGGGACATGACGTAGCCGGAACGGGTGACGTAGTCGTCCAGCTGGCCGAGCACGGCCTCCGGGCCGGCCACGACACCGGTCTCTTCGCGCAGCTCGCGCAGGGCGGCGTCCACGATGGTCTCGCCCGGGTCCCGGCGGCCGCCGGGGAGTGCCCACTGGCCCGCGTGGTTGCGCATGGCCGCGGCCCGCCGGGTGATCAGCAGCGACAGCCCGTCCCCGGCCTGGACCAGGCACACCGCCACCGAGGCGGGCTTCAGCCCGTCCGCGGGCGCCTCGACCCGGGCGAACCGGGCCAGGTTGGCCGCGATGCCCTCCCGCCCGCCCGCCGCCTCAGGCCCGGCCGGCCCCGGCCCTGCCGCCCGGCCCGGCACTGCCTCCCGCCCCGGCTGGCTCACGAAGCAACGCCCAGGATCGCCGCCCGCACCCGCTCGGTGTCACGAAGGTCAGGCAGCACCACATGCGCCCCCGAAGCCACCAGCTCCGCCTCGGTGTAGCTCCCGGTCGCGACGGCCACCGCCCGCGCCCCGGTGGCCAGCGCGGCCGCCACGTCGAGCGGTGTGTCACCCACGAGCACCGTGGCCGGCCCGCCGAAGCCCGCCGCCCCCGGCCCCGCCACCGCCGAAGCCTGCGACCGGGCCACCCGGACCAGCTCGGCCCGCACCTCATCCATGTCCCCGTAGGCCCCGATGGCCAGGTCCAGCGGGTCACCCAGCCCGAGCGTGGCCAGCTTGACCTCGGCCAGCGGCCGGATGTTCCCGGTCAGCACCGACTGCCGCACCCGCCCGCCCCCACCGGACCCGGACCCGGCGCCCCCGCCCGGAACAGCCAGCGCGGCCAGCGCGGCCAGCGCCTCCCGCACCCCGGGCAGCACCCGCCCCCGGGCCCGGACCCGCTCGCCGTAGGCCGGCGCCTGCCGGGTCAGCGCCTCGATGAACGCGGGCACGTGCCCCCGCGGATCCGGCACCCCGGCCATGGTCAGCGTCTCCACGATGATGGCCCGGTCGGTGCGCCCGGCCATCGGCGCCACCCGGGGCAACGACCGGCCGAACAATTCGGCGAACACCATCCCGTACAGGTGGGAGCTCAGGCCGCCGGCGTTGAGGAGCGTATGGTCGACGTCCCACAGAACCAGCAGCTCGCCCATGCCCCCAGGCTACGGGCGGATCGCCCGACCTGGCCGCTGCTGTCCCCGGTGCCGGTTAAGCTCAGCCACGGGGTTTCTTCGAACGCCAGGAACACCAGCACGAAGAACACAAGCCGGAGCGGAGGCGGGAGATGGCTGGCCGGATCCGCGACGAGGACATCGCGGTTGTCCGCGAGCGCTCGCCCATCGACGAGGTGATCGGCGAATACCTGCAGCTCCGCAGCGCGGGCGGCGACTCGCTCAAGGGCCTGTGCCCCTTCCACGACGAGAAGACCCCCTCCTTCAACGTCACCCCCGCCCGCGGTCTTTACTACTGCTTCTCCTGCGGCGAGGGCGGCGACGTCATCCGCTTTGTGCAGAAGATCGACGGCCTGACCTTCATTGAGTCGGTCGAGCGGCTGGCGGGCCGGGCCGGGATCGACCTGCGGTACGAGCAGGGCGGCTACGTGCCGGGCCAGGAGCAGAGCAAGCGCCGCCGCCTGCTGGAGGCGCACCGGATCGCCGCCGAGTTCTACGCGGCCCAGCTGGAGAGCCCGGCCGCCGCGGGCGGCCGCGCGTTCCTGGCCGAGCGGGGGTTCGAACGGGCCGACGCCCAGCACTTCGGCGTGGGCTACGCCCCGGCCGCCTGGGAGGAACTGACCCGCCACCTGAAGGGCAAGGGCTTCACCGACGAGGAGATCATCGCCGGGGGACTGGCCCGCGAGGGCCGGCGCGGCCCGGTGGACCGCTTCCGCGGGCGGCTGATGTGGCCGATCCGCGACCTGTCCGGCGACGTGATCGCGTTTGGCGCGCGAAAACTCGACCCCGACGACGACGGACCGAAATACCTTAATACCCCGGAGACCCCGCTCTTCCGCAAGAGCACGGTCCTCTACGGCGCCGACCTGGCCAAGCGGGAGATCTCGCACCGGCGGCAGGCCGTGATCGTCGAGGGCTACACCGACGTGATGGCCTGTCACCTGGCCGGCGTGCCCACCGCCGTGGCCACCTGTGGCACCTCGTTCGGCGACGACCACGTCAAGGTGCTGCGCCGGCTGGTGATGGACACCGACGGCACCACCGGCGAAGTCATCTTCACCTTCGACGGCGACGCGGCCGGGCAGAAGGCGGCCCTGCGCGCTCATCGCATGGAGGAGCGGTTCGTCACCCAGACCTTCGTGACCGTCCAGCCGGACGGGCTCGACCCCTGTGACCTGCGGCTCAAGCAGGGCGACGCCGCCGTTCGCGACCTGGTGGCCCGGCGCGTGCCGCTGTTCGAGTTCGCCATCCGCAGCGCCATCGGCAAGCACAACCTGGACACGGCCGAGGGCCAGCTGGCCGCGCTGGACGAGGCCGCGCCGATCGTGGCCCGGATCAAGGACTCGGGCCTGCGCACGCGCTACGCGGTCAACCTGGACCGCTGGCTGGGCCTGATGGACGAGCGGTTCGTGCTGGCCCGGGTGCGCCAGCACGGCGGCGGCAGCGACCAGGGCCGGGCCAGCCGCCGCGACGGCAACGGCCGCCGCGACACCACCCGCCCGGGGCCGGCCGGGCCGTCAGGACCGGCGCCCCGCGATTTCCCCCACGGCAGCCAGGGCCGCGGTCCGGGCCAGGGCCAGGAACCGGCCGTCTACGACCCGGCCGACCCGGTGGTGCAGATCGAGCGCGAGGCCCTGAAGCTGGCCGTGCAGGGTCCCGCGCTGTGCGGGCCGGAGTTTGACGCCCTGGGCCCGGAGGCGTTCACGGTGACCGCCCACGCCGCGGTGTTCCGGCTGATCGCCGAGGCCGGTGGCACCGGCCTGGCCGGCAACGTGCGCGAGTGGGCGGCCCAGCTCATCGAGAACGCGCCCAACGACCGGGCCCGCGCGTTCATGACCCGGCTGGCCGTGGAGCCGCCCAACCTGACCGGCGAGCCCGACGCCCGCTACGTGGACTCGGTGCTGGCCCGGGTGGGCGAGCTGGCCGTCAGCCGGGAGATCGCCGCCGTCAAGGGCAAGCTGCAGCGGATGAACCCGGTTCAGCAGCAGACCCAGTACAACCAGTTGTTCGGCGATCTGGTCGGGCTGGAGCAGCGCCGCAAGGCCCTGCTCGACCGCGCCTCCGGCGTCTGACCGGTCCGCCTCCGGTCCGCCCCCGGCTCGCCCGGCCCGCTGGCCAGCGCCAATGGGCAAAACCTTCCCCATACGCATGGTTGGACCATTCCTACGGGACGTGACGCAGCCGGGTCAGGTTAAGGACACCCAGCGCATACCGTAACTACCGCCAAGGTGACAAAATTAGGCCCCCCGTAACCGGGGGTTCGTGACGCACACTGTCTACGTGAGCCTCAGCGTACTGACAAGCGGTCCGTCACTGGCCGAACAGATGACGCAACTCGTGGCGCAAGGCAGGGAACGGGGATCCCTGACGATGGCGGACGTCGCTTCCGCCCTCGACCGCCACGAACTCTCACCCGACGCGCTCGGCGATGTCGTGCGCCTGCTGGGTGATGAGGGCATCGAACTCGTCGACGCGCCGCAGGAGGAGGTGGAGGAGCCAAGACCTACGGGGGAGGTGGATCTTGGCCGCCCCGCCGCCACCAGCGACCTGGTGCGCATCTACCTGCGGGAGATCGGCCGCGTGCCGCTGCTCACCGCCGAAGACGAGGTTGAGCTGGCCAAGTCGATCGAGGCGGGCCTGTTCGCGGACGAGAAACTGCACGGCAGCTTCGCCCTCCAGGGCGCCGAAGTCGCCGACCTCGAGTTCCTGGTCGCCGAGGGCGAACGGTCCAAGCAGCGGCTCATCGAGGCCAACCTGCGCCTGGTGGTGTCGATCGCCAAGCGTTACATCGGCCGCGGGCTGGTGTTCCTGGACCTGATCCAGGAGGGCAACCTGGGCCTGATCCGGGCCGTGGAGAAGTTCGACTACACCCGCGGCTACAAGTTCTCCACCTACGCGACCTGGTGGATCCGGCAGGCCATCACCCGGGCCATCGCCGACCAGGCCCGCACCATCCGGGTGCCGGTGCACATGGTCGAGACGATCAACAAGCTGGCCCGCGTGCAGCGCCAGCTGCACCAGGACCTGGGCCGTGAGGCCACCCCGGACGAGATCGCCGCCGAGATGGGCATCGATCCGGAACGGGTCACCGACATCCAGCGCATCGCCCAGGAGCCGGTGTCGCTGCAGTCGCCGATCGGTGAGGAAGAGTCCGACCTGGGCGACTTCATCGAGGACGCCGACGCCGTGGTGCCGATCGAGGCGGCCGCGTTCATCATGCTCCAGGACCAGCTGGAGCGGGTCCTGGACGAACTGAGCCGCCGCGAGCAGCGCATCATCCAGCTGCGCTTCGGCCTGACCGACGGCCACCCGCGGACGCTGGAAGAGGTCGGCCGCGAGTTCGGCGTCACCCGCGAGCGCATCCGGCAGATCGAGTCCAAGACCCTGGCCAAGCTCCGTCACCCCAGCCGGGCCCAGATGCTCCGCGAGTACCTGGACTGAACCGGCCCGCCGGGCCCGCCGGGCCTGGCGCGTCTGGCGCGCCTGGCGCTCAGCACGAATCCGCCCCGGCGGCCGCGCACGCGGCCGCCGGGGCGGAGTGGTTCCGGAGTGAGCCCGGCCCGGTCAGTCCGGGTAACCGGAGCCCGCGGTCCCCGGCGGATTGGGCTGGGGCGTGCCCCCGTTCGGGTGGTCACCCGAACCGTTGACCCGGCTCCGCAGCCCGGGCAGGCTGCTGGCCTTGTCCTTGGCCGTCTCGGTCAACCGCGGCAGCCGCTCGCCCGCCTTGTCCATGGCCGTCTTGCCCAGCTCGCTGGCCTTCGCACCCACCGTGCCGGTGGCCTTCTGCACGGCCGGGTTGCCGGCCACCTTCGAGCTCGCGGTCTTTATCTGCTCGTAGCGCTCCCGGCCGGCCGCGGCGCCGACGACGTACCCGGCCGCGAACCCGACGAGAAACGTGATCTTGAACCCCATCTGGCGCCTTCCTTCACGCTGTGGTCGTGCTCCCTTGACTGCCCGTTCTCCGGCGGCGTATTCATCTGCCCCTCCCACACGCCCCGTCGGCCAGGTTGTGACCCCGCTCTTGCCGCGACGGCGCGCACGAGCACGTCGCAGGTACGCTACTCTTAGGGACCGGCACGAGGGAGCGGCCACGCCGCCCCCGATGCCCGGCAAACTCAATCTGGGGTAGCTCAATCGGCAGAGCATTCGGCTGTTAACCGAACGGTTGTGAGTTCGAGTCTCACCCCCAGAGCTTTCACCGCGACCAATGGCTGGCCATTCCCATACTGGCTGGCCATTTCCTATTTAACGCGGTGAGCGGCCCTCTCCACCATGGCCCGGGTCCGGCTCCCGGGCGGCCCCACGGCCCGCTGCGCCCGGGTCAGCCGGGACTCCCGGGCCGGCCCGTTTCGGGGATCAGCTACGACGGCAGCAGGGCGAGCTGGCTGTCCCGCACCACGGCGCTGATGGTGCGGGCGGCCGAGCCGGACCGCGGCACACGCACGTCGAGCGACCCCGAGCCGGTCTGCTGAGTGACCCGGTAGCGCACCGTGCCCGGGACCCGGACCGTGCCGTCGGCCCTGGTCAGCTCGATCTGCACCGAGTGTGGCGGATCGTCGAAGCTGGCGTCGAACCGTCCCCCGGTAATGGCGGCCCGCAGGTCGGCCGCCTTCAGGTGCTGGGCCACCACGTCGGCGCTGGCCGCCGTGATCGCCAGCCGGCCGCTCAGGCCCGCCAGCGTCAGCTGCCCGGACGGCTGCCGTACGGTCAGCGCGGTACCCGCGGGCACGGTCAGCCGGTAGTCCTCGGTGCAGGGGCTGACGGGCGCGCACCGGTAGGCCAGCCGGAGCACCTGACCCGTCCGGTCGCGGGTCACGCTGGTGCGGGGGCGCTGCCCGGTCCAGTTCAGGGTCCCGGTCAGCCGGATCGGGCCGGGTGCGGTGGCCACCGTGAGCCGCCCGCCCACCCCGTCGAAATCGACCGTGCCGACGCCGGTCTCGGGCACCGAGACCGATCGGCTGGTCTGCCTGACCTCGGCCGGGCCGACCGGGGCGGGCGAGGAGGCCGGGGAGCCCGCGGCGGGTGCGCTGGCCAGCTCGGAACGGCCCACGCTGGCCCCGATCAACGCCCCGGCCACCGCGATCAGCAGCAACGCCGCGGCGATGGCCAGCGTCCGCCGGGGGCGCCTTCCCGGTGGCTCTCCGCCCGGAGCCGGGCCCCCATCAACACCCGTGGCCGCGCCAACACCTGCAGCCCCATCAGCAACTACAGCCCCATTAGCAACTGCGGCCTCACCGGCCACTGGGGCC
>DASXMW010000202.1:0-3101 GCA_036495425.1 Streptosporangiaceae bacterium
ACAGGGCCACGTCCTGCTGACCGGGCGGGCCGAACAGGCCCGCGGCGGTAAAACCGGCCGCGTCCGCGGTCAGGGCGGTGAACGATGTGTAGGGACCCGGCGAGCTGAACGGGACCTGCTGCCAGGTGGCCCCGCCGTCGGCCGACAGTTCGGCGAACGGCACGGCGCCTGGCTCGGTGCCGGCCGCCGAGCCGACCGCGGGCCCTTTCCCGATCGTGGCCTGGCCCAGGGCGACGACGCGGTTGCCGTTGATCGCGACCTGCTGGAGCGCCCCGGCCGAGGCCCCGGCCGGCGGGGGCAGGACGATCGTCTTCCAGGCCCTGCCGTTGGTAGTCGTCCACACCGCTGGCTGGCTGTTGTGCGAGCCCACCGAGACGAACCCGTGCGCCCCCGCAGTAACCGCGAGCACCTGGCTCGAGCCGTCGGTGTCGTTCACGTCGTGCGCCCGGGTCCAGCTGGTCATGTTGGCCGACCACCAGACGTCCGCGACGCAGCCACCGCCCGCCGCGACCAGCCGGCCGACGACGACGTATCCAGCGGGGCCCGAGGTCGCCGCGACAGCGGAGACGCCGGCCAGATCCTGGGTGATGTTCCCCCCGGCGACGCCCCAGATATCGCCGTCGGCCGAGGTCAGGACCACCGGTCCCGGTGCGCCCGCGGCGAGCCAGCCGGCCGGGCCGTGCGTCACGCTGGTCAGCGCGCGCAGGTGGGGGTCGGCCGCGACCAGCCCGAGCGAGGAGACCAGGGTCCAGGCGCCGTCCGAGGTGCGCCGCCACACCGCCGGGTAGCCGTTGGCGCTGCCGACCGCGATCTGCAGGCCGCCCGCCACGGCCGTGCTGTTGATCTTCATCTCGGGGATGGTGGCCCCGGCGATACCGGCCAGCGAGACCGACCGGACGGTTCCGTCGGTGGCGGCCTCGAGGAAGACCGGCTGCTGGCTGATCGTGCTGGCGGCGGTGGCCCCGATCGCCACGACCGTGCCGCCCGGCGCCACGGTCGCGCCGGACACGGACGCCACGGACGCGCGACCGAGCGGGCCCGTGGGTAGCCAGGACGTCCCGGTTCCGGTGCTGGTGCGGGCCACGAGCTGGCCTTCGGCGGTGGTCCCGGTGACGACGAAGCCGTAGCTGCTGCCCTTCACCACGCTGGGAGTCCACCCGCCCGTGTTCGGGTCCGGCTCGATAGTCGCCGCGTACTGCCAGGTCCGCCCGTCCGCCGAGAAGTAGGCGATGCCGTCCGGCGCACCGGCTGGAGTCCGGCCGGGCCTGACCGCGATCATCCCGGAGCCGTCGGAGGCCACGCCGCTGATCGTGGTCCCGGCCCCGTGGTCGGCCGGGATCTTCAGCCGGGTCCACGCGGTCCCGCCGTTGGTGCTCAGCCACGCGGCGCTGTAGGTCCCCGTGTGCGTGGTCACCGCGCCGGAGATCACCGTGGCGTTACCGCGCGAGGTGACGTACGAGATGCTCTGCACGGTCTCGCCGGGGCCGGCCAGGCGCAGCTGCGCGGCGGTGGCCCGCTGCCAGGTCAGGCCGTCCCGCGACGTCCAGATCACGCCGGTGTGCTGTCCCTTTTCTGGCCCAGTGCCTATGCCGGCGGCCAGGTAGCCGGTGCTTGTCTTATTGACGACCCAGACCACGTCGCCGCGCATCCGCGGGGTGATCCCGTGAGTGGCCGCGAGCGTCCAGGTCAGGCCGTTCGGGCTGGTCCAGATGGCCTGCGGGCCGGTCGCCACCCAGCCCCCCGGTCCGCCGGCCAGCAACGTCGCCGGGTGGCCCAGCGCGGCCTGTCCGCCTCCAAGTGAGCGGACCGGGGCCAGGTGCCAGCTGGCTCCGGCGTTGGCCGAGACCAGGAACTGCTGGCGGACCACGCCGTCGCTGGTCTGCGAGCCCGTGGTCACCATCGTGCTGCCGACGGCGACGATGCGGTTGATGACCTGGAAGACCCCGCGCTGCTGCTGCCCGGGATAGGTGTCGAAGGTGACCGCGCCCAGCGGCAGCCGCGGCGCGGCGGTGTTCGGCGTCTTGTGCTGGTCGGACGTTGCCGGGCCCAGCTTCGGGCCGTGGCCGGTCAGCAAGGCCAGGGCCAGTGCGGCCACCGCCACCACCACGATGACGGGAACCGCGATCCTCATGGTGCGGCGGCTACGCCGGCCGGAGCCTGCCTGGCGGGAGCCGTCCCGGCGGGAACTGGGTCTGCGGTGATCGAACAGCAGGGTGTCGCTGTCTTCGTAGGCCTCTCCCGGCTCGTACGCCTCGTCCGGCCCGTACGGCCCGTCCGGCTCGTCCTCGGGGGCTAGGCCGGGCGGGCGCTGCCGGATGGGCGGCTGAGCGTCGCCCCAGCGGTCATCTCCGGCGGGACCGTCGTCCTCGTCAACGCCAGGTTCGGAGTACACCGGCGCGCCGAGCGGGACCGGCGTGCGGCCGGCCCAGCCGACCGGGGCGTAGGCACCGAGCCAAGACGCCTGCTCTGGCGCCCGGTCTGACGCCTGGTCTGACGTTTGCTCTCGTGCCCGCTCTTGTGTCCGCTCTGGCCACGGTGACGCCTGCTCTGGCCACGGCGTGTGCTCCGGCTGCCGTGGCGCGGGCGGGCGGGGCGGGGGGACCTGGCGTGCATACGCCGACCGTGCGGCCGAACGTGACGCGGTCGGGTGCCAGGGCAGCTGCGGGGCCGGACGCCGCTCCCACTCGATACCGGCCTCGGTCCAGAGCTGGTGAGAGCGCTGCCAGGGGGAAAGACCCGGCCCTTCGGCGCCCGCGTCCTGGGGACCTGCCGGGTCGGAACGGGTGGGCTGGAAGCCAGGGCCGCCCGCGCGGCCGTAGCGAGCCTGGGTCGGGCCCAGGGGCCGGCGGCCTGGCTTCGGCGTCAGCGGGGAGGACCAGGATCCGTCCGGCTCGCGGGTGGGCGAGGGCACGGCGTGCGGGTTCGGCCAGGGGCTGGGCGGCGTGGCGTCGCTGAAGGGGAAACCGGTGTCGGGGGCCGGGGACGGAGCGGGGACGCGCAGGATGAATCGCTGGCTGGGCTGATCGCCGGAGGGCTCCTGATCCTGAGCGCAGGTGCGCTCCTGATGGGCGGCTGGCGGCGACTGGGCGGGGTGCAGGAAC
>DASXMW010000203.1:0-12718 GCA_036495425.1 Streptosporangiaceae bacterium
CGAAGGCGCGTACCCGGTGACCGTGGACATGCTGGCTCCCGCCGAGGCCCGCGAGTTGCTCTCGCGGAGGCTGGGCCGCGAGCGGGTCACAGCAGAGTCCGGAGCGGTAACAGAGCTGGCCGAACTGTGCGCCCGGCTACCGCTGGCCCTGGTCATCGCGGCGGCCCGGGCCGCCGTCCGTCCCAGCCTCCCCCTCGCCGAGCTGACCGCCGAGCTGCGCGGCGCGGCCGGGCGGCTGGATGCCCTCGACGCGGGGGATGCGGCCAGCAACGTCCGGGCCGTCTTCTCATGGTCCTACCAGCAGCTCACCGAGACGGCGGCGGCCATGTTCCGTTTTCTGGGTATGCACCCAGGACCCGACATCACCGCGCCGGTCGCGGCCAGCCTCGCCGCCCTCGCGCCAGCCTCCGCCCGCCAGATGCTGGCCGAGTTGGCCCGTGCTCACCTGATCACCGAGCATCGTTCGGGCAGATTTGCCCTGCACGACTTGCTCCGTGCGTACGCCGCCGAGCAAGCTTCGGCAACCGATGATCCGGCCGAGCTACACGCAGCCCGTCATCGAGCCCTTGACCACTACCTGCACACCGCGCACCGGGCCGCCATGCTGCTGAGCCCGGCTAAGCAGCAGCTCCGACTCGGGCCGCCGCACCCGGGGACCTCGCCGGAAGCCATCGGCGACGAGCAGCAGGCGCTGGCCTGGTTCGACGCTGAACACCAGGTACTGCTCGCTGCCGCGGCCCGGGCCGCGGAGGCGGGATGGCACACCCACGCCTGGCAGATCCCCTGCGTGGCCGAGCATTTCTTCTTCCGGCGAGGCCACTGGCTCGGCCTGACCGAAGTCCTGCGCACGGCGGTCGACGCGGTCGAGCGCGTAGACGATATCGCTGCCCAGGCCTACGCGCGCCGCAGCCTCGGCCGGGCCTCCGCCCGGCTCGGCTCCTATGCGGAAGCGACAGTGTACCTCATCCGTGCGCTCGACCTGTTCAGCCTCCTCGGTGACCGCGCAGCAGAGGCCCACATTCACCTCGACCTCGGCGGATCACTGGAACTCCAGGGCCGTTATCGTGAGGCGCTCACCCATGCCGAGCAGGCACGCGACCTCTTCCGGTCCGTCGGCGACGGCGTTGGACAGACCGGCGCGCAAAACAATATCGGCTGGTATCACATCCGGCTGGGTAACTACGAGCGGGCCATCGCCGAATGCCATCGGGCACTGACCGGGTTCCGCCGGAGCGGCTTTCGCCGCGGCGAGGCCTCCGCCCTGGACAGCCTCGGCTACGCACATCATCAGCTCGGGGATCACGCGCAGGCCATCGCCCGCGGTCAGGAGGCCCTACGCATATTCCGCACGCTGGGCGACCGGTACGACGAGGCTGAGATCCTTACCCACCTGGGCGACGCCCTGCAAGCCGCCGGTGACCATCAGGCCGCCTGTAACGCATGGCAGCAGGCCCTGTCTATCCTGAATGATCTCCAGCACCCTGACGCGGCCGAGGTCCGAACCAAGCTGCAGTCGCCGCAGATCGTGGGCGATCTGGCTCCGATTCCTGACCTCACAAACGTCCGCGATCCTGTCAGGTGACGTCTTGCGCCAGATGATCAGCGC
Source organism: Streptosporangiaceae bacterium (assembly GCA_036495425.1). Taxonomy (GTDB): domain Bacteria; phylum Actinomycetota; class Actinomycetes; order Streptosporangiales; family Streptosporangiaceae; genus Bog-532. The sequence continues at coordinate 1,607 of DASXMW010000203.1, forward strand.
TTAGTTCAGAGAAGCCAGCCGGGTCGAACCGCGTGACTACGTGGACACCGCCGCCGCTCTCGGCCGGTTCACCGTCGGGCAGCTGATCGGGCTGGCCAAGCACCTCGACCCGGGCCTGACCGACCGAGACTTCGCCGACGCCGGCCGCCAGCTGGACCGGATGCTGGACGGCCTGTTCGCCCGCTACGGCCTCTCCCCGGCCGGCGTCACGCTTTTGCGCGAACGGTTCACGGACTGGCCCCGGAGCACGTGATCCCGGGGGTTCGTCCCGCTGGCGGATCCGGCCGCGCCATCTGAACGCCTTGTCGGTCGGCTCCACGGTCCCGGTCCGCACCCGGCCCGCCCGGGTGCGGTCGCAGCGCAGGTAGCCCTTGGCGATCAGGATCCGGATCGCCCGGTGCACCCCGGACTTGTTCATCTGGCGTGCGTCAGCGATCTCGTCGTAGGTCGGGATCCGGCGACGGCCCGCCCAGGCCTCCATCAGGAACAGCAGCAGTTCCCGCTGCCGGGCCGCGTCATCCAGATCACGGTCATCACTGTCACTGGGCACAGTCCGCCTCCCGTTTCGCCGACTCCCCCGACTCGTCGTACATATGTTCGACTCTGTTGCGCAAGCTGGGCTCATCATAGTCTTAAGTCGAACACGTTTTCGATGAATGGAGGAAAAGGTGCACGCCCTGAGTTTCTGGACGGGCGTCATGGTGCCGATCGTCGCCATGGGAGTGGGAGTGACGATCGTGTGGGCCGCGCTCTACGGCAGCGCGGAGCGGAGCCGGCGGGCTTTCCGGCTGCTCCGGTACGCGATCAGCCTGCTCAGGAAGACCGGCCGCCCCTGAGCGGCCGGCGGCCCGGCGGCGGTCCAGGGCTCAGCTGGCCGGCCCGGCGGGTGGGGCCGGGACGCGGAAGGCGGCCAGGATGGCGGCGGTGTTCATGTAGCGGCCGACCAGGGTGACCAGGGCGATCAGCTGCTCGGCGCTGAAGGCCGCCTGGGCCTCGGTGTACAGGTCGTCGTCGACGGCGTGGTCGACGGCCAGAGCCAGGGCCAGGCGGTGGGCCACGTCGGCGGCCGGGGACAGGCCGACCGGCGAGGCCCCGGCCAGGATGGCCTCGATGACGGAACCGGGGACGCCGGCGTGGCGGGCTTCGGCGGCGTGGGCGTAGACCTCGTAGTCGGACCGCCAGGCCGCGCCGACGGTGAGGATGGCCACCTGCTGCACGTCGGCGGGCAGGCCGTACTCCTGGATGGCCGTCATCCAGTCGCGGAGGGCCTGGAAGATCGTTGGTACGTGCAGGTAGGCGTTGAACGGGCCGATGAGCTCGCCGGACGGCAGCTCCATGGTGAACCCGGCCGCCTGGGCATCGGCGCCCCGGGTCGCGATCAGGCCATCGCGGGCCTGAGCCTGAACCGGGTCGAGGTCGCTGGGCTTGAGCAGCGGGAGCCGGCCGCCCAGATCATTGCTTCCTGGACCGTCAGGGTCGGGCATGGCGTTGACGGCGGGTCCAGTGGGCTCGGCGGCACTGGTCATGTCAGCTCCTCGGGGGGGTCGCGACCTCACGTTCGATCCAGCGGCAGATTACGTCGACCACGTAAACCCGTTCCTCGCGGGTCAGCTCCCGTCCCTTGGGTATCTGGTGCCACCGGAGCAGGCAGGACCGGCAGCAGGTGGCGGTGGCGTGCTGGGCCACGAACACCGGGTGCCCGCGGTAGGGCGTCTGCTTTCCGTCGTGGTACGGCTCGGCCGGGGCCAGGCGCTTGGCGATCAGGTCGCGCGCGTGCAGCCGCAGCGTGGCCGGAGCGGCCTGCTCGGCGGTCACCCGCTCCCGGCCGCGCAGGTGGAACCGGGCCCGGAACGGCTGCTGGCCGATGGCGTCCAACGTCCGGTCGAGCGAATCAGGCACCGGACGGCTCGTAGCGGGCAGTGACGAAGGCGGCGCGGGCTTCGGTGCCGTCGGGGAGGTGCCAGGGGGCAGTGACGCCGGGGCCGTCATGTTTCTCGCCGGGGTGGAGGATGCGGTTGATCCAGACGATCAGGGTGGCGCCGGCCAGGACGAGCTCGGTACCGGCGGGGGTGCTGGCCGCATCGACCGTGCCGGTGACGGCGAGCTGGGTGCCGGTGGTGGGGCGAGTGGTCACGGTGGGGTCGACGGTGTCGCTGACGCTCTGGGCCTGGGGCTCGGCGTCGCCCTGGATGAGCGCGACCAGCTGGGCGGCCAGGACCGGGTCGCGGGCGCCATCGTAGACCCAGCGGGGACCGAGCACGCCGTGCTGGCAGGTGCCGACCAGCGCGTCCGCGGCGCCGGGCAGTTCACCGGCGCGGTAGGTCAGCGGCACGTGGTAGCTGGTCCCGGTGACGGCGTCGGTGGCCACCATGAACTCCAGGCCGACCTGCCCGTCCGGGTCGTCGAGGCGGAACCCGCCCGCCTTGGCCAGGTCGGGGGCGCGGCCGCTGTCGCGGTACCAGGGCTGGGTGGGCAGCCAGGCGGCCAGCAGCTCGAGCTTGGTCGGGTTCAGCGAGGCCCCTCGGTGGATGACAGCCATGATCAGGAACGGTAGCAAGGGCCGGCCGCTGCGGTCTTCGGGACCTGAGGCGGCGATTCAGTCGGTGGGGACCGGGGTGGCCAGGATGCCGTTGATCAGCATGCGGAAGCCCCAGGACAGGCGCTGGCCCGGCTGGCCGGCGACCAGCAGCCCGGCCAGCGCGGCCACATGCGGGTGGGTGGCCGCGGCGGTCGTGCGCACGGTCTCGAGCAGGGCTTCCCACTCGTCCTCGGCGTCCAGGGACTCCTCGCGGGTGCCATGCTCGGCGGCGAGGGCGGTGCCGAACTGGAGCAGGACATCCAGGCCCCAGGCGGCCTGCGCGGCGGGCACGCCGCCCTCGTCCAGCAGGGCGAGAATCGACTCGACCAGGTTCAGGTAGTGCTGGCCGCGGGGCCGGGCCACCAGCGCGGACCGGGCCAGGCTGGGGTGCTGGAACAGCATGACCGTGTAGTCGGTCAGCACCGTCTCCAGCCGGTCCCGCCAGTCACCCGCGGCCGGCGGCGGGGGCACCGTGCCCAGCAGCTCGTCCAGGATGGCCGCGTGCAGCTCGGCCGTGTTGCGGAAGTACACGTACAGCGAGGCGGGGCCGGTGTCGAGGTCCTGAGCCAGGCGGCGCACGGTGACCTTGGTCAGGCCCTCGGCCCGCATGATCTCGACGGCGGCGCTCACGATGCCGGCCCGGGTCAGCGCGGGCTTGGCCGGGCGCTCCCGCCGGCTCCGTGGATCTCCCTGAACTGTCATGCCTCCAGATTATACGAACGCGTTCGGAACAAACAAGTTTGTAACGAACTTGATCGTAACGAACATGTTCGTTAGCTTGATGAGTGAGACGAGGGAGATGATCGCGATGGCTACCGAAACCGCAGCGCCCCCGGAGGGCACGAAGAGACCGTCGCTGAGCGCCACGCTGCTGTGGGTCGTGCTGGGCCTGGTCCTGCTGGCTGACGCGCTGGACATGATCGATTCGACGGTGACCACCATCGCCGCGCCGACCATCGTCCGCGACATCGGCGGCGGCCAGGCCCTGATCAAGTGGCTGGGCTCGTCCTACGCCCTGGCCATGGGCGTGCTGCTGGTGGCGGGCGGCCGGCTCGGGGACCGGTTCGGCCAGCGGCGGCTGTTTTTGATCGGCATGACCGGCTTCACCGCCGCCTCAGCGGTGGCGGGGCTGTCTCCCGATCCGGGCCTGCTGATCGTGGCCCGCGCGGTGCAGGGCGCGTTCGGGGCGTTGCTGATCCCGCAGGGCATGGCCATCATGACCAGGACGTTCCCGCGGGACATGCTGGGCAAGGCGTTCGGCCTGTTCGGGCCGATGCTGGGGCTGGCCACGGTGGGCGGGCCGGTGCTGGCCGGGTTCATCATCAGCGCCAACCTGGCCGGGCTGTCCTGGCGGCCGGTGTTCCTGATCAACGTGGTGCTGGGCACGGCCGGGGTGCTGGTCGCGCTGCGGCTGCTGCCGAGCGTCGAGCGGGACTGGTCGGCGGCCGTGGACGGCTGGGGCGCCGGGCTACTGGCGGTGACGATGTTCGGGCTGATGTTCGGCCTGATCGAGGGCTCCACCAATGGCTGGACGGCGGGCCCGGTGGCCAGCCTGGTGCTGGGGGTGGTGTTCTTCGGCCTGTTCGCCTGGCGCCAGCGCCGCGCGGCCAGCCCGCTGCTGAAGCCGTCGCTGCTGAAGAACCGCGGGTTCACCTCGGGCCTGATCGTGGGGCTGCTGTTCTTCGCGGTGACCAGCGGGCTGATCTACGTCATGTCGCTGTTCATGCAGCAGGCGCTGCACGCCAGCGCCGGGTCGGCCGCGCTCGGGCTGCTGCCGTTGACCATCGGCATCATCATCGCCGCCTTCGCCTGCATGGCCCTGGCCCAGCGGCTGGGCCGGACCCTGATCGGCATCGGGATGCTGGTCACCATGGCCGGGGCGGCCTGGCTGCTGGGCCTGGTCGCCAGCTACGGGACCGGGCTGAGCCTGTGGACGCTGAGCCCGGCCGTGCTGCTGACCGGTCTCGGTATGGGCGCCTGCTTCGGCACGATCTACGACATCGCGCTGGGCGACATCGCCGCCGACGAGGCGGGCAGCGCCAGCGGCTCGCTGACCGCCATCCAGCAGCTGGCCAGCGGGATCGGCTCGGCCGTGGTGACCACGGTGTACTTCCACTCCGGCGGGTCCGCGCACGCCATGACGGTCAGCGTGATCGTGGTCCTGGCCATCACCGCCGCCTGCCTGCCCGCGCTGGGGCTGCTCCCCCGCCGGGCTCCGGCTGAGCCGGCTGAGGCCGGCGAGCCGGCCGGGGTCAGCGGCGGATGAGGGCGATGACGAAGGCCAGTCCGGCCGCGACCGCGGCCGCGCCGCGCAGGTTGTTCCACACGGTCCAGTGGGTCAGGAAGCTGGCCCACTGCGCCGGGGCGCCCGCGGCGTGCGGGTTCAGCCCGGCCAGGGAGTTGTTCAGGGGGACGTTGGCCACGGCGGTGATGACCACCGCGGCCAGGTAGGCCAGGGCCGCGGCCAGCGCCCACTTGGCCGACGGGTCGGCCCAGGACCGTATCGCCCAGATGCCCACCACCACGCTGAGCACGGCCGTGCCGAACAGGGCCAGCATCAGCGGCGGTGTGACCGCCGTCTTGTTGATCGACTGCATGGCGCTGATCCCCTGAGCCGCGGGCAGCCGCTTCAGCGCGGCCAGCACGAACCCGGAGAAGGTGAAGAACACCCCGCCGATCAGGCCGGCGCCCACGGCGCCGGCGACGGTAATTCCCTGCATCGTTCCGCTCATCGTCATGTCTCTCATGGAACCGGCCGGCGGCCAGACAGCCCATGGCCTATGAGCGCAGAAACATACGAGCCCGTCTCAACGGGCCGGAAGGACGCGATTACAGTGACCCTGTGGACGCGGTAGCCGGCCTGCTCGACGGGCCCCGGGCACGCGGGGCGTTCCTGCTGCGGTCCCGGATGTCAGCGCCGTGGTCGCTGCGCATCGAGGACGAAGCCCCGCTCACGGTGGTGGCCGTCGTACGCGGGCACGTCTGGCTGAACGCGGACGGGTCATCGAACCGGATCGGGCGCGGCGACGTGGCCGTGCTGCGCGGGCCCACCCCGTACACGGTGTCCGACGAGCCCGGCCGGCCGCCCCAGGCCGTCATCCGGCCCGGCCAGATCTGTTCCGCGCCGGGCGGCGGTGAGCAGACCGTCATGGGTGACCTGGGCATCCGGACCTGGGGCAACGACTCCGGCGGCGATACCGAGATGCTGACCGGGACCTACCCGGTGCCGCGCGAGGTCAGCCAGCGGCTGCTGCGGGCGCTGCCGCCCGCGCTGGTGCTGTTCGAGGGCGAGTGGAACTGCCCGCTGATCCCGCTGCTGGCCGACGAGATCGTCAAGGACGAACCGGGCCAGGAAGCGGTCCTCGACCGGCTGCTGGACCTGCTGCTCATCGCCGTGCTGCGGGCTTGGTTCGCCCGGCCGGACGCGCAGGCCCCCGGCTGGTACCGCGGCTACTCGGACCCGGTGGTCGGCGAGGCACTGCGGCAGATCGACCACGCGCCGCAGCAGCCCTGGACCGTGCAGAGCCTGGCCAAGGTGGCCGGGGTGTCCCGGGCCACGCTGGCCCGGCGGTTCAGCGACCTGGTCGGCGAGTCCCCGATGATGTTCCTGACCGGCTGGCGCATCGCGCTGGCGGCCGACCTGCTGCGCGAGCCGCAGACCACGCTGGAGTCCGTGGCCCACCAGGTCGGCTACGCCAGCCCGTACGCACTCAGCATCGCGTTCAAGCGGGTGCGCGGGGTCAGCCCGCAGCAGTACCGAGCAGCGGAGCGAACCCCGGCTTGATGACCGTGTTGATCAGCCCGAGGCGGTCGTCGAAGTGCAGAAACGCGCTCTTCATCGCGTTGATCGTGAGCCACTGCAGGTCGGCCCAGCCGTAGCCGAAGGCTTCGGCCACCGCGTGCAGCTCGGACGACAGCGTGATCCCGCTCATCAGCCGGTTGTCGGTGTTCACGGTGACCCGGAAGTTGAGTTCGCGCAGCAGGCCGATCGGGTGCTGGGCGATCGAGGGCGCAGCGCCGGTCTGCACGTTGGAGGTCGGGCACAGCTCCAGCGCGATCCGGCGGTCGCGCACGAACGAGGCCAGCCGCCCCAGCTCGGCCGGCCGCGTGGGGTCGTCAGGGTCGGTCTTGATGTCGTCGACCAGCCGGACCCCGTGGCCCAGGCGCTCGGCCCCGCAGAACTGCACCGCCTCCCAGATCGACGGCAGCCCGAACCCCTCGCCGGCGTGGATGGTGATGTGGAAGTTCTCCCGCTGGACGTACTCGAAGGCGTCCAGATGCCGGCTGGGTGGCCAGCCCGCCTCCGCCCCCGCGATATCGAACCCCACCACCCCCAGGTCCCGGTAGCGGACGGCCAGTTCGGCAATTTCCAGCGACCGCGCGGTGGTCCGCATCGCGGTCAGCAGGGCCCGCATGACGATGGTGCGGCCGGCGCTGCCCTGGCGGAAGCCTTCCAGCACGGCTTCGACCACCTGGTCCAGCCGGAGACCGCGGTCCAGGTACAGTTCGGGCGCGAACCGGACCTCGGCGTAGACCACCCCGTCGGCGGCCAGGTCCTCGGCGCACTCGGCGGCCACCCGGGTCAGGGCCTCGGGGGTCTGCATGACCGCGACCGTGTGCCGGAACGGTTCCAGGTACAGCTCCAGGTGACCGCGCCGGGCCGCGCCGGTCATGGACCGCCTCAGCTCCTCGGCGTCGTAACTGGGCAGGTCCTCGTAGCCGATGGCCCGGGCCAGCTCGATGATCGTGGCCGGCCGCAGCCCGCCATCGAGGTGGTCGTGCAGCAGCACCTTGGGTACGGCCCGGACTTGATCAAGGGTTACGGTCACGGGCTCAGCGTACTTTCGGCTCGGTTCTACGGGCTGGCGGGCTGGCGGCTGTCCAGGCCGCGGCCGTGGATCGGGTGGCGGCCGGGGACGTGGACTTCGCAGGAGCGGACGCGGGCGACGTAGAGGCGAATGTCGCCGTCGCGGAGGTCGGCGGGGGTGAAGCGGTGGGCGCCCGGGGTGGTGCGGAAGGCTTCGGGGCAGACGGCTTCCAGTTCGTGGCCGGGGACCTCGGTGGCGATGGTGCTGAGGTAGACGGCTTCGCCCTGGCCGACGGGGGCGGTGGAGTCGAAGATCACGATCTCGGCCTCGGGGCGGGCGGCGAGGTTGCGGGAGTGCTGCGCGTCGGGCGAGGACACCCAGTAAAGGTCGGTGTAGCGGGCCGGGGTGTAGTACACCGGCGACAGGCGCGGGCGGCCGTCCGGGTCGGTGGTGCCCAGGGTCAGGTAGTGGTTGGTGCCGATCACCCGGCGGGCCAGTTCGTTCAGGTCATCGTGGGTCCCGGCCGTTGGGGTGTGGCCGGGTGAGGTCCGGCGGTAGGTGAGGGCGAGGTCGGGTTCCCAGGTCGATCCGTCCCGGCACATCTCGCCCTGGCCGGTGATGGTGCCGCCGTCGGCGCTGAAGACGCCGGTGAACCGCTGGCCGAAGCCGGGGTCGTCGCGCCAGAACCGCCACTGACCCGGCTCCAGGCTGACCTCGTAGACCCGGTACACGCCGCGGTTGTCGAAGTAGTGCATGCGCAGGTGCTCACCGGTCACGCCGATGATCGCGGTCGCGTCCGGGATGTCCGGGTGGTCGTAGTGCGAGCGCTGAACCACGAACCGCCGCCCGGGCAGCCACTCGAACGTGGCCTGCCCGCGGATTGCGTCCCCCGGCAGCAGCGGGTGCGATCCCTCGGTCGCCCATCGGCCGATCAGGCGTTGCCCGCCCGGAAGTTCCTCACCTGGAATTGAGGACATCATTCCTCCCAGCGTCGTCGTCCACTCCTGGTACGACGCCGCCCCCGGGGGAGATTCATCGCCGGGCGGGCCTCACCGGTGGTCGGCTAGCGGGTGTAGGGGTTGGCGGGGAGGGTGTTGCCGCTGTTGATCGGCTGGTAGAGGTAGTACTCGGTGCTGCCGGTGGCGCCCTTGGCCTTATTGGCCGGGGTGACGAACAGCGACTCGAGCACGGTGCCGGTGGCGGGGTTCTCGAAGGTCGACGTGACCTCGCCCTCGGGGTTGTCGATCCGGCTGATCTCGGTGGCGGGACGGCCGCTCAGGTCGTGGGTGCGGGTGCGGACGGCCACCCCGGGGGTTTCCGCGAGCACCTTGTACAGCGCGGACCGCAGGGCCGGCGGCACCAGCGGGTTCCACAGCGTGTCGGTGGCCTGTTCGAAGACCAGGTCGTCGCTGGTCACCTTGGGTCCGGGCACGGTCACCGGCTTCTTCTTGCGCAGGTTGGCCGGCAGCTTGCTCAGTTGCTGCTCGACCTTCTTCTGCGTGGCGGCGTTCTGCTGCCGGGCCTGGGACAGCAGGAAGGCCCGCAGCTTGGCCGGGTCAGTGGGCCAGCCGGCGAACTCGGCCGCGGTCGGCGAGTCGTGCCGGGCCACCGGTAGCTCGGGCGGCACACCCCGGCCCTGCTGGTAGGTGTACACGTCGCCGGTCTGGCCGTCCAGCACGCTGGTCCGCTTGACCCCGCCGTTCTGGGTCTCGGTCAGGGTCACGTAGCGCCCGGTCGGCGCGGAGGCGGCGGCCGCGGCGTCACTCAGCTGGTACAGCGTGTGCTGGGCGGCGGTCAGCCGGGCCGGGGTGCTCCCGGGCAGGGTGCCGCCCTGGCCGGCCACGACCACGCCGGCCACGGTCCCGGCCGCGGCGCCGGTCACCACCGTGGCCACCGCGCGGTTCCGCCAGCGGCGGTGGCGCTGGCGGGCCAGCACCCGGGCCGTGACCGCGGGTGCGGCGTGCAGGTCGCCGGTGGCCCGGCCCATCAGGTCGCGCAGGATGTCTTCGTCAGTACCGGGCATGGTGATCCTCTCCACTGGTGCTGGGGGCGGCGGCGCTGCGGGCCATGGCTCCGCTGGTGCTCGGGGTGACGGCGTCGGCGAACAGGGCGATGAGACCGGGCTGGGCCCGGAGCTGAGCCACGGCCCGGGACGCGGTGCTCTTGACCGTCCCGGGTGAGACGCCGAGCAGGCCGGCGACGTCGTTCTCGCTGCGGTCGTCGAAGTACCGCAGCACGACGACGGCGCGCTGCTGCGGGGTGAGCGTGTTCAGCGCGGCCAGCAGGGCCGGCCGGAGGTCGACGGCGGCCACCGGGTCACCCGACCGGGGGTCACCGCTGTCGTGCCCGTGGACCAGGCCGAGTTGCGGCCGCCGTCCTCGGGCCCGGGCCTGGTCGATGACGATGTTGTGCATCACCCGGCGGCAGAACGCCATCGGGCTGGCCACCCGCGCCCAGCGGGCCGCCAGCCGGTGCAGGGTCTCCTGGTACACGTCCTCGGCCAGGTGCACGTCCGAGGTGAGCAGGGTCGCCATCCGCAGCAGGGTGTCCCCTGACTCGGCGACGAAGCCCTCGAAGGCCCGCGTCTGCTTTCTGTCCACATGTTCCCCTGACTGTCGTGGTCACCCTCATAGACGACAGCCCGCGCGATCACGTTGAGCGGCCCGGCGGCAGAAAAGCCCAACCCCGGTGGGGAAGCGGCGGCCGCACTGGCCGGGTGCTCGTCCGGCGGATCGGGAACGACCAGCCCATCCGGGAACAGTTCGCGCACCCGCGAGACGCCGGCTACGTCACGCCGCTGATCACGTCCAAGACCCTGAACGTGGCCCCATGAACGCCGACACCGTGCCGCACAAGTAGCCGCCAGCAGCAGCGAGGCATGGGCCGCCGGTCATTCGGCGGGCCGTCCGCATGCCCGGCCGGGGCCGCGACCCGCTGGCCAGGCCGCTCAGCCCGAACTGTCGTTGAACTTGTCGATGTCAGCCGACGCGGCCAAGGCCTTGACGTTGCCCTGGCGGATGGCGGTGGCGGCGGCCTGGAGGTCACGGTCGGCCACGGACAGGTTGCCGCTGGACAGCTGGTTGAGCCCGTTGGTGGCGTCGACCGCCGACGTGGAGTAGGCCGCGGCCGCGCCCGCCTCGATTAACTCCGCGGCCGTCAGCCGCACCTGCTCCCGGCGGGGCCGCTCAGCCGCATCCAGCCCGCCACCATCGGGGTACCTCATGCTTCCGGCATACCGCTGAGCAGACCAGCCGTCACCAGGTCAGCAGCCCCCGCCATGGAAGATCATTTAGTTAGCCGATCCCGGCCCGGCGGAGGCGCTCGCGAGCCTCCTCCTCCGACAGCGATACCACTGCCTCCCCGGCCGCGTGCTGATACTTGGCGTCATAGGCCCGCGTCCAGACACCGGCCGCCCATGACAGCTGGCGTTCGTCTGCGCTGAATGGCCGGCCACGCGCATCGCAATATGCGTCGAGGAAGGTGCCGGTTTCCTCGATCGTGGCCTGCTCATCTCCGCTGGCGGACCGATGCAAGGCGGCGGCGAAACCGGCCAGGACAGCCTCACTGCCGGCCGCCGTGCTGTCCCAGTCGTGCACCACCCAGAGCTCGTCACCGTTCCAGCGCACGTTGCTGGCCAGCCAGTAGCAATGACCGATCACGCCCCCGGGCGCGCCTGCTCCCAGCCGGTCCCGGGCACGGCGCCCGGCCTGGTCGATCCACTCCGGG
>DASXMW010000204.1:0-5549 GCA_036495425.1 Streptosporangiaceae bacterium
TGGTCGCGGAGGATGTGCTTCATGACCTTGCCGGAGCCGGTCAGGGGGAGGGCGCCGGTGCGGTGCCAGAGCTTGGGCACCTTGTGCCGGGCCAGCCGGTCCCGGCAGTAGGCGGCCAGGTCGTCGTCGGTGACCTCGGCCTGGCGACGGATGACGGCGGCGACCTGCTCGCTCAGTAGGGGTCGGGGACGCCGACCACCGCGGCTTCGATCACGTCCGGGTGGGTGGAAAGGACCTGCTCGATCTCCCACGGGTAGATGTTCTCGCCGCCGCGGATGATCATCTCCTTGAGCCGTCCCACGATGCGGGAGTAGCCGCGGTCGTCCATGGTGGCCAGGTCGCCGGTGTGCAGCCAGCCCTCGGCGTCCACCGCCTGGGTGACGTCGCCCAGGTAGCCGAGCATGACGTGGTAGCCGCGGGTGCACAGCTCACCGGTCTCACCAGGGGCCAGGGTCCGGCCGCTGGCCGGGTCGACGATCTTGACCTCGGTGCGCGGCAGCGGGCGGCCGACGGTTCTGGCCCGGTCCTCGGGGGTGTCGGTGGCCCGGGTCATGGTGATGCCCGGCGAGGCTTCGGTCTGGGCGTAGATCACCGAGAACGGCACACCGAGAGCCGACTCCACCTGCTGGATCAGTTCGGGCGGCACCCCGGCGCCGCCGGCCAGGGCGACCCGGACCGAGGTGAGCCGGGCCGGGTCGAAGGCGGGATGCCGGAGCATCGCCACCAGCATGGTCGGCACGCCGCCGAACACGAAGCCGCCCTCGGCCTCGGTCAGCTCGAGCACCAGCCCCGGGTCGAAGCCGGGTACCAGCACCTGGGCGCCCAGAGTGCCCACCACCGACAGCGTGCCCAGCACGCAGCCGGCCGTGTGGAACACCGGCATCGGGTTGATGAACACGTCGCCGCGGTTCATGCCGAGCACGTGGCCGTAGGACAGCCGGGCGTTGTTGACGATGCCCCGGTGGGACAGGACCGCGCCCTTGGGCGGCCCGGTGGTGCCCGATGTGTACTGGATCTGCGCCGGGTCGCCCGGCTCGGCGCCCGCCAGCGTGGCGCCCGCGGCCTGGCCGCCACTGGCCTGGCCGCCACTGGCGTGGCCGCCACTGGCCCGGAACTGGTCCCACTGGTCGAAGAACACCACCTCGCGCAGGCCGGGCAGGTCAGGGCGCACCTCGTCGAGGACCCCGGCCAGCGAGACGCCGCGGTACTCGCGGAGCAGGAACAGCCCGCTGGCCTGGCTGTCGGTGAGTACGTGCCGCACCTCGGCCGCGCGCAGGGCCGGGTTGACCGTGATCAGGGTCAGGCCGGCCAGGGCGGTGCCGAACTCCAGCAGCACCCACTCGGGGATGTTGCTGGCCCACACCGCGACCCGCTCACCCGGGCGGAACCGGGCGGCCAGGGCCCGGGCCACCTGCTCGGCCTCGGCCAGCAGCTTCGCGTAGGTCCAGCGGCGGCGGGCGGCGGGATCGGCCACCCCCTCGATCAGGGCCTCCTGGCCGGGAGCCTCCTCGGCCGCCCAGCGCAGCAGGCCGCCCACGGTCTGCTCCTCGACCCGCTCGTGGTCCTCCGGCTCCCACTGGGCCGAGCCGCTGATCAGCATCGCGCACCCCCGGGTCGGGAAAGACGTGAGCCTACCGGCCGGGTCTATACGCCGGATCAACGATCCGTCAACGCTGCGCCCGCGGTCTGGACGTCCCGCCGCCGCGGGGTGAGGCTGGTCAGGGACTGCGTAGTACCCCTCAGCGACGACGGGAGCCGGCCGATGACGACCACCACGCCCCCCACCGAGGCCACCGCGGCCAGCACGGCCGTGCAGACCTGGCTGACCCAGTTCGATCAGGCCCTGACCGGCGGTGACGCCGCGGCGGCGGCGGGCCTGTTCACCGAGGACTGCTTCTGGCGGGACCTGATCGCCTTCACCTGGAACATCCGCACGTTCGAGGGCCGGGCCGCGGTGGCGGCCATGCTCGAAGCCACCCTGGCCCGGGTCCAGCCCAGCGGCTGGAAGGTCACCGACGGCGAGGAGCCCGCCGACGCGGGCGGCGTGTTCGAGGCCTGGATCGAGTTCGAGACCGCGGCCGGCCGGGGCCGCGGCCACCTGCGCCTGCGGCCCGGGCCGGACGGGCAGGGAGCACAGGCCTGGACCCTGCTCACCACGCTCTACGAGCTCAAGGGGTACGAGGAGCCCCGCGGCCCCCAGCGGCCCAAGGGCGCCCAGCACGGGGCCAGCCGCGATCGCACCAGCTGGCTGGAGGACCGCGAGCGGGAAGCGACCGAGCTGGGCTTCACCGAGCAGCCGTACGCGCTGATCGTGGGCGGCGGCCAGGCCGGCATCGGGCTGGCCGCCCGGCTGCGGCAGCTGAACGTGCCCGCCATCGTCATCGACAAGCGTGGCCGCCCCGGCGACCAGTGGCGCAGCCGGTACAAGAGCCTGTGCCTGCACGACCCGGTCTGGTACGACCACATGCCGTACCTGAAGTTCCCCGACAACTGGCCGGTGTTCTCGCCCAAGGACAAGATCGCCGACTGGCTCGAGTCGTACGCCCGGGTCATGGAGCTGAACTACTGGCCGAACACCGAGGCCAAGAGCGCCTCGTACAACGAGAAGACCGGCGAGTGGACGGTCAACGTCGAGCGTGACGGGCAGGCGGTGGTCCTCCGTCCCCGCCAGCTGATCCTGGCCACCGGCATGTCCGGGAAACCCGATACCCCGAATTTCGCGGGGCGGGACTCGTTCCGCGGTGAGCAGCACCATTCCTCCGCGCACCCCGGGCCCGACGCCTACAAGGGCAAGACCTGCGTGGTCATCGGGTCCAACAACTCGGCCTTTGACATCTGCGGCGCGCTGTGGGAGGCCGGCGCAGACGTGACCATGGTCCAGCGGTCCTCGACCCACATCGCCCGCTCGGACTCGCTGATGGAGATCGGGCTCAAGGCGCTGTACTCCGAGGAGGCGGTGGCCAGCGGGATCACCACCGAGAAGGCCGACCTGATCTTCGCCTCGATCCCGTACCGGATCATGCCCGTGTTCCAGATCCCGCAGTACGAGGCCATGCACGAGCGGGACCGCGACTTCTACGACCGGCTGGAGGCGGCCGGCTTCGACCACGACTGGGGCGAGGACGGCTCCGGCCTGTTCATGAAATACCTGCGCCGCGGATCCGGCTACTACATCGACACCGGCGCGGCCGACCTGGTCGCCAACGGCCAGGTCAAGCTGGCCAAGGGCCAGGTCGACCACCTGACCGAGAACGCGGTGGTGCTCGAGGACGGCACCGAGTTGCCCGCCGACCTGGTCGTCTACGCCACCGGCTACAACTCGATGAACGGCTGGGCCGCCGAGCTGATCTCGCCGGAGGTGGCGGACAAGGTCGGCAAGTGCTGGGGCCTGGGCTCGGACACGGCCAAGGACCCGGGTCCCTGGGAGGGCGAGGAGCGCAACATGTGGAAGCCGACCCAGCAGGAGGCGCTCTGGTTCACCGGCGGCAACCTGGCCCAGTCCCGGTTCTACTCGCTGTTCCTGGGCCTGCAGCTCAAGGCCCGCCAGGCCGGCCTGGACACCCCGGTCCACGCCTTGCAGGAGGTGCACCACACGGGCTGAGCCGCGCCTGGCCTTGGTGCCCCTGATATGAGTGGGGCATGGCTGACACGCGGTTTGCGGACCTGGCGGTGACGGTTTCTGAGCACGTGGCCACGGTGGAGATCCAGCGGCCGCCGGCCAACTACTTCGACGTGGCCCTGATCGACGCTCTGGCCTCGGCCTACGAGCACCTGGAAGCCGAGCCGGCCTGCCGGGTCATCGTGCTCTGCTCGGCCGGGAAGCACTTCTGCGCCGGGGCCAAGTTCGGCGGACCGAGCGGCAACGCCGCCCACGATGCCGACCCGGTCGGCACCGACGCGCTCTACGCAAGGTCGCTGACCCTGTTCACCCTGTCCAAGCCGGTGGTGGCGGCGGTCCAGGGCGGCGCCGTCGGCGGCGGGGCCGGGCTCGCGCTCAGCGCCGACTTCCGCGTCGGCGAGCCCGGCTCGTGGTTCGCGTTCAACTTCGCCCGGCTCGGCATCCACCAGGGCTTCGGGATCTCAGCCACGCTGCCCCGGGTGACCGGGCAGCAGCGGGCCCTGGAACTGCTCTACACCGGCCGCCGCATCAAGGGTGCCGAGGCGCGGGAGGCCGGGCTGTTCGACCGGCTGGCCGAACCGGGCGCGCTCCGCGGAACCGCCCACGGCCTGGCCGCCGAGATCGCGACCTCGGCGCCCCTGGCCGTGCAGGCCATCCGGCGGACCATGCGGCGGGCCCTGGCCGAGGAGGTGCGGGCCGCCCACCCGGTGGAGGCCGCCCGGCAGCGGGAGCTGTTCGGCACCCGGGACTTCCGCCGCGGGGTGGACGCCGCCGCTCGCCGCGAAGACCCGGTGTTCGAGGGCGACTGAGGCCCGGGCGGCTGGGACTACTTCTCGCGGTCGCGGCGCAGCTGGTCCAATATCGGGCCGGGGTCGTCGCCGGCCACCCGGATCATGGCCCGGATCGCGTCGGCCAGCGCCACCCGGGGCACGTCCAGGTCGACCGCGGCGTCATCGGCCCAGCGGGTGAGCTGCCGGTACAGCTCCGGGCTCAGGTCCAGGGTGACGCGGATCGGCTTGGAGCGGATCGCGGTCCGGCCCGCCGGGCGGGCGTCCGGCTCGGTGCGGCGGCCCGCGGCCGCCGCCATCTGGGCCTTGCGCTGGTCCCGGGGCTTGGTCATGACCGCACCGAGCACAGGGGGGCGCACCGGCTGGTCAGCTCGCGGGCGACCCGGCGCCACACGTCATGATCGGAGAGCTTGATCGGCAGGCCGAAACTCTGCGCGTACAGCTCCAGCCGGGGCACGAACGCGCCCAGCACGTCGTAGCCGAGTTCCTGCAGGGCCTCGCGGGCGTCGGTGGTGGAGTGGGCCCGGGCGATGCAGCGGTTGAGCAGGATGGCCGACCGCCCCGGGGTGGCCCGCAGCGACGCGACCTCGGCGATCTCCTCCCGGACCGGCGAGGTGCGGTTGATCTCTATCGGGCTGGGCGCGCACGGGATCACCACCTCGTCCGCGTAGCGCAGGGCCGACCGGGCGATGCCGGCGTGGTCCTCGATCTGCGGCGTGTCGATGATCACCACGTCGTCGTCCTGGGCGATGTCCGGCACCCGCCGGTGCAGCTCACGGGACGGCAGCGCGACAATCCGGAACGGGAACGACGCCCGCGGGTCCACCGCCGGGTCCAAGGCCGCAAGGTCCGACCATTCCAGCGCGCTACCGGACGGATCCGCATCGACCAACAGCACGCGGTTCCCCGCATGAGCGAACACGTGCGCCAGCCATACCGCCGAAGTGGTCTTGCCGGTGCCTGGCTTCAGGTTCGCCAAGGCGAGGCTAAGACCAGTCATCCAGGCATTATCGCAGCGTCTGCGGCTTGACGGTAGTTGACCCGTCCACGCTGACGCAGCGTGCTCGCCCTAAAACCAAGGGCGACGGACGTCACATGTTGATCAAGCAGTACTCGCGTATTTACTGCATTACTTAAAGAAA
>DASXMW010000205.1:0-16024 GCA_036495425.1 Streptosporangiaceae bacterium
CAACTCCCTTGCACCGGAACGGGTTTTCTGGCCCTTCCATGGTCGCGCCCGCCCCGGTGCAGGGCATCTCTCCGATTGCCTACTATCTCGCTGTTTGCCTACTTGGCGCCGTGCGCCCGCACGGACAGCGGCTCCCACTCACGCCACGTGGCCAGCCGCGACTCGTAGTCCTTGGTGGCGATCGCCAGCGGCCCGTCACCGAAGAACACCCGCAGCGGCGGCTGCTCGGCGTCCACGATCTCCAGCACGGCCTCCCTGGTCGCCACCGGATCGCCGGGCTTGCCCTGGCGCACCGGTGAGGATTTCATCGCGTCCCGGACCTGGTCGTAGGCCGGCAGCGGCGCCGAGCGCTTGGCGGAAGGCCCCGACCAGTCGGTCGAGTAGCCGGCGGGCTCGATCACGGTCACCTTGATGCCGAACGCGGCCACTTCCTGGGCCAACGCCTGGCTGATGCCCTCCAACGCCCACTTGGAGGCGTAGTAGGCGCCGATGCCGGGGAACGCGCTGATGCCGCCGATCGAGGACACCTGCAGGATGTGCCCGCTGCCCTGCTCGCGCATGTAGGGCAGGGCCGCCTGGGTGATCCACAGCGCCCCGAGCAGGTTGGTCTCCAGCTGGTCGCGGATGTCGGCCTCGCTCAGCTCTTCCACCATGCCGAAGTGCCCGTAGCCGGCGTTGTTGACCACGATGTCGAGCCGCCCCAGGAACTCCTGGGCCTGCTTGACGGCGGCGAAGCCGGCCGCGCGGTCGGTCACGTCCAGCTCGATCGGCAGCAGCGCGTCGCCGTACGTGGCCACCAGGTCGTCCAGGGTCGAGGTGTCGCGCGCGGTCGCGGCCACCTTGTCGCCGCGGTCCAGGGCCGCGATCGCCCACTCGCGGCCGAAGCCGCGCGAGGTGCCCGTGATGAACCAGGTCTTCTGGGCCATGAGGTCCCTTCCCGGTGTCGATGATGCCAGTCTCGTAGATACGGTCCGCTGGCTACTAACCCGGAGGAGCCTCCGGTATTCCTGTCTCAAAATGCGCCGGTACCGTCCCGCGGCTTAACACCGGCCCCCGGGTGGGCGATCATGGTGGCGGCACGTGGACAAGGAGGCCCCATGATCTTCATCACCGCCAAGTTCCCGGTGCGTCCCGAAGACGCCGACCGGTGGCCGGAAATCGTCAACGATTTCACCCAGGCTTGCCGGAGCGAACCTGGCTGCATGTGGTTCGACTGGTCCCGGAGCCTGGACGACCCCAACGAGTACGTGCTGGTGGAGGCGTTCCGCGACGGCGACGCGGGCGCCGCCCACGTCAACTCGGCCCACTTCAAGGAGGCGCAGCAGACGCTGCCGCCGCACCTGGTGCGCACGCCCCAGATCATCAGCCAGAACGTCGACCAGGACGACTGGTCCGAGCTGGGCGAACTGGCCGTCAAGTAAGCCGGCCGGGCCGGCCGGCCCTACCCGGCCCGGTCAGCCCGCTGCCGGGCCGCCTCGTACAGCAGCACCGTGGCGGCGCTGGCCGCGTTGAGCGAGCTGGCTGACCCGCTGATCGGGATGCGCACGATGCGGTCGCAGGCGTTCCGCCAGGCCTCACTGAGCCCACTGGTCTCGTTCCCGATCACCACCAGCGTGGGCCCGGTCAGGTCACAGGCGGCCACGTCGGCCGGGCCGTGCTCGTCCGTGCCCACCACCGCCAGCGGAATTCCGGCCGCTCGCTGCGACCGGGCCCAGGCCAGCACGTCGGCCGGTCCCTCGGCCCGGACCACCGGCACCGCCAGCAGCGATCCGGTGCTGGCCCGCACCGCCCGCGGGTCGTACGGGTCGGCCCCGTGCCCGGTCACGATCACCCCCGCCGCCCCGAACGCGTCCGCCGACCGGATCACGGTGCCGATATTGCCCGGGCTTCCCGGCCGGTCGAAGGCCACGGCCAGAAAGCCCGCCGCCACCGGGATCCGCCCCAGGTCATCGGCGGGCATGGCCACCACCGCGATCAGCTCCGGAGCGTCCTGGTCCTTCTCGCCCAGCTCGGCCAGGAGCGCGCCGCTCATCGCCACCCGCTCGGCCCGGGCCGCGGCCGGGGACTCGAGCACCGAGCCGGCCCACCGGGACAGCCGCCGGTCACTGTCGTAGATCAGCGCCCGCACCGGCCACCCGTGCTCCAGGGCCAGCGTGACCGGCCGCACCCCCTGGACCACGAACGCGCCCGCCTGGCGCCGCTTGCGCCGGTTGCCCAGCAGCGCCTGCCACTCCTGGAAGCGCGCGTTCCGGCTGCTCACCCGCAAGACCCTGGCCAATCCGGTTCCTCCCAGTACCGACCTTCGATCAAAAGAAAGCTTTGCAAAGAACTCTTTGCAAACGTATCTTTGCACATATGGAGGACAAGCACACCCCGCACGCTCCGGCCGGGACCGCGGAATCGGCCCCGGAGCGGGCGGTCACCCGGCTCACCGACCCGCGGGCCCTGCGGGCGCTGGCCCACCCGCTGCGCATCTCCCTGGTCGGACTGCTGCGGCGGGAGGGCCCGATGACCGCCACCCAGGCCGCCCGGCAGCTGGGGGAGAGCTCGGGCAGCTGCTCGTTCCACCTGCGCCAGCTGGCCAGGTACGGGCTGGTCGAAGAGGCCGGCGGCGGCCGGGGCCGGGAACGGCCCTGGCGGGCCACCACCATGTTCACCAACTGGCCCGACGTGGCCGACGAGCCCGAGCAGCAGGCCGCGGCCGGGCTGCTGAGCTCGGTCATCGCCGAGCGCTACTTCGAGCGGCTGATGCGCTGGCTCGAGCGCAAGCCGGACGAGCCCGCGCAGTGGCAGCACGCCGCCCACTTCGGCGACCTGATGCTGTACCTGACCGCCGACGAGCTGCTGGAGCTGGCCGAGCGGGAACGGGCCCTGCTCGAGCCGTACCTGAACCGGCTGACCCGGCCCGAGCTGCGGCCGCCCGACGCCCGCGTGGTCACCTACCTGCAGCTGGCGTTCCCCGGTGGCCTGGACTGAGCGCCGCCCGCGGACCTGGACCGGGCGGGCCCGGCGGCCCATCCTGCTCCGGCAGCGCCCCTTCCGCCGCTACTGGAGCGCCCAGACCATCTCGATGTTCGGCGACCAGATCTCGGCGGTGGCCGTGCCCTACACCGGCATCCTGGCCCTGCACGCCAGCGCGGCCCAGATGGGCTACCTGACCGCCGCCATCTGGCTGCCCAGCCTGCTGTTCGCCCTGCACGCGGGGATGTGGGCCGATCGCAGCGGCCACCGGCGGCGGCTGATGATCGCCGCCGACCTGGGCCGGGCCGCGCTGCTGGCCACGGTGCCGGTGTGCGCCGCGCTGCACGTGCTGACCCTGGCCCAGCTGTACGCGGTCGCGTTCGCGGTCGGCTCGCTGAGCGTCCTGTTCACCGTGTGCGACCCGGCCATGTTCGTGGCCCTGGTGCCGGAGGAGAGCTACCTGCGCGGGCAGTCGCTGATCTACGGCAGCCGGGCCTTCTCGTTCGTGGGCGGCCCCAGCCTGGGCGGCGTCCTGGTCCAGCTGCTGACCGCGCCGCTGGCGGTGGCGGCCGACGCCGCGAGCTACCTGGGCTCGGCGTTCTGCCTGAGCCGGATCCACCCGGCCGAACCCGTACCGGAGCCGGCCGGCCGCGGCACCCTGACCGCGGGCGCCCGCTACATCGCCGGGCACGGCGTGGTCCGGGCCAGCCTGATCGCGGCCGCGGTCATCAACTTCTTCAACTTCATGTTCGTGACCCTGTTCGCCCTCTACGCCACCCGGTCGCTGCACGTGCGCCCGGGCGAGCTGGGGGTGGTGCTGGGCGCGGGCGCGGTCGGCGGCCTGCTCGGGTCGCTGGCCACCCAGCGGATCACCGGCCGGGTCGGCGTCGGCTGGGGCTACGTCATCGGCGCGGTGCTGTTCCCGGCGCCGCTGCTGCTGGTCCCGCTGGCCGGCGGCCCGCACGCGCTGATCCTGGCCGCGCTGTTCACCTCGGAGTTCGCGAGCGGGGCCGGGGTCATGGTGCTGGACATCAGCATCGGGTCGATCTTCGCCGCCGTCATCCCGGACCGGCTCCGGTCCCGGGTCACCGGCGCGTTCCAGGCCGTCAACTACGGCAGCCGCCCGCTGGGCTCGCTGGTAGCCGGCCTGCTGGGCACCACGATCGGGGTCCGGCCCACCCTGTGGATCGCCGCAGCCGGCGGGACCACCGCGTTCTTGTCGCTGCTGCCGACGCCGCTCCCGCGATTCCGGATGCCGGACGCGGGCCGGCCGCCTAACGTAACGGTGGGGACCGGGACAACAATGTCCGATAGCTAACATTTCACCCTGCCTGGCTGGAGTGGACATGAACGAGCGGAGCCCGGGGGAGCGGGGCGGTCTGCTCGCCCGCGACTGGGCCTCGGCGCTGACCGGCCCGGCCGGCCCGGCCGGCCTGTCCCCGGGCGAGCTCACCGATCTGCTGGGCGCGCTGGCCGCGGACGTGCTGGCCGCGGCGCTGAGCCGCCCGTTCCAGCCCGACCAGGCGGCCAAGATCGGTGCTGCCCTGGTCGACGCCGGCCTGGTCCAGCCCGACGTGCTCGGCCGCAGCCTCACCGTCATCGCCCGCCACCTGGAACCGGGCCCCGGCCCGGCGACGGCGGTCCCGGAGGCCATCGCCACCGGCTACGTCCGCGCCCTGCGCGACCAGACCCTGGCCGCCCAGCGCGGCGCGGACGAGGCCCGCCGCCGGGCCGAGGCCGCGTTCCGGGCCCAGCTGCAGCACCAGGCCCGGCACGACCCGCTGACCGGTGTGGCCAACCGGGCCTGCTTCCTGGACCGGCTGGCCACCGCCGTGGCCGCGCCCGCGGGCCGGATCGGCGTCTGCTACCTGGACCTGGACGGCTTCACCTCGGTCAACGACACGCTCGGGCACGACGTCGGGGACGAGCTACTGGTGGCGGTGGCCCGGCGGCTGGAGGAGCGGATCGGGCCCGGTCACGGCCTGGTCGCCCGCATGGGCGGGGACGAGTTCAGCCTGCTGGTCGAGCACACCGACGGCATCGACGCGATGGTCGCGGTGGCCAGCGACGTGCTCAGCCGGATCGAGCGGCCGTTCCGCATCGGCCCGCACCGGCTCGGCCTGACCGCCAGCATCGGCGTGGTCGAACGTCCCGTGGCCGGCGCCCAGGCCGCCGACCTGGTCAAGGACGCCGACAGCGCGCTGTACTGGGCCAAGGCCGAAGGCCCGGGCCGCTGGGCCGTGTACGACCCGGCCCGCCAGGCCACCGACAGCGTGCGGATGGCCCTGACCACCTCGATGCGCTCCGGCCTCGAGGCGGGCGAGTTCACCGTGGTCTACCAGCCCATCGTCGGCCTGCCCGCGGGTGACCTGCGCGGGGTGGAGGCCCTGCTGCGCTGGAATCACCCCACGCTCGGCGAGCTGTCGCCGGAGTCGTTCATCGAGGCTGCCGAGGCCAGCGGGGTCATCACCCCATTGGGCCGCTGGGTCATGGAGACCGCCTGCGCCCAGGCCGCCCACTGGCACCGGGTCCGGCCCGGGCAGGCCCCGTTCATCAGCGTCAACCTGTCGGCCCAGCAGGCCACCGACCCGGGCTTCGTGTCCGACGTGGCCCGGATCCTGGCCGGCACCGGGCTGCCGCCCGGCCTGCTCCAGCTTGAGCTGACCGAGAGCGCGCTGGTCGGGGCGGACAGCCGCCCGCTGGAGACGCTGCAGAAGCTGGCCGCGATGGGCGTGCGCATCGCCGCCGACGACTTCGGCTCCGGGTATTCGAACCTGGCCTACCTGCGGCGGCTGCCGGTCGGCTCGCTCAAGCTGTCGGCCTCGTTCATCCGGGAGCTGTGGCCGGACGGGCCGGCCGAGGAGCCGGTCATCTCGGCCCTGGCCGGGCTGGCCCGAGCACTGGGCCTGACCCTGACCGTGGAAGGCGTGGAAACCCGCGAGCAGGCCGTGCAGCTGGCCGCCCTGGGCTGTGACACCGCCCAGGGCTGGTACTACGCCGTCGCGCTCCCCGGCGACGGCATCACCGCCGTGCTCCAGGACCCGGCCCGGCCCCGTTTCCCCCGCGACCAGCTCGGCCGGTGACGCCCCAGGCGACTGGGTGACCCCGATCGCCCCAGAATCCCCAGGCGTTGCCTTTCGAAATCCAGTTCGATATTCTTATCGAAGGTTGGTGAGCGGGAGCGCAGGGTCAGGCGGGGGTCATCGCCCCTGACTTCCGATTCCGGGCCAGTACTTCCCCGTTGGCCCGGGACCAGGAGCCAGAGTCAGCCGCCTATGTGCACGCCGAGCAGGACGCTCACCTGGTGCCCGCCGGGGTTGACCGTGATCGTGGTGTCGACCGACAGCAGGCCCTTCAGGATTACCGCGACCTGCTGGCGGCCGTGGGCCGGGATCGAGCCCGTGGCGGGCGACACGGTCAGGTGCCCGAGCAGGCTGGACGGGATCGAGATCGCGTAGTGGGTCACCGGCGTGCCGCCCGCCGACAGCGTGAGCGTGCCGGTCGCGGACGCGCTGAGCAGCCCGGCCAGGACCAGTGTGCCGGGGGACACGGTGACCGGCCCGTTGACCGCCGGGGCCGGGGCCGGGGCCGTGGTGGCCGGGCCCGGGGCGGGCGCGGTGCTCCCGTCTCCGCCGCCGCCCGTGGCCGCCGCCCCCGGGGCGTCCCCCGCGGCCGCCCCGGGGGCCCCGGTGACCCCGGCCCGCCCGCCGCCGGCCGGCGCCGGGCGGGCCGGGCGGGCCGGGCGGCTCACGCGTTGCTGGGCCAGGGCCCCGGCCGCGCCCGGCGACGGATCGGACCGGGTCGTGGTGG
Source organism: Streptosporangiaceae bacterium (assembly GCA_036495425.1). Lineage (GTDB taxonomy): Bacteria > Actinomycetota > Actinomycetes > Streptosporangiales > Streptosporangiaceae > Bog-532. The sequence goes on from DASXMW010000205.1 coordinate 6,772, forward strand.
GCTTGCGGGCGGCCGGCCTGACCGCCGCGGTGGGACGCCCCGTGGTCCTGGCCGGCCCCGGTGACCCGGCCGAGGTGCTGCCCTGGTGGGTGGTCTGCGGCACCACCATGACCAGCACCGCGGTCACCCCGACGACCACGGCCGCGGCCGCGGAGCCGGCGATCACCGCCGTGTGGCCGTGGCCCAGCGGCCAGCGCCGCCCGGCCCGGCCCAGGGCCGCGTGCACCGCCCCGGTCACCCCCGGTGCGGGCGTCGCCGCCGTGGCCACCGGGAACCCGTGCGCCCCGAACCGGGCCGCGTGCTGGACGATCGCGCTGCGCTCCGCGGCCGCCGCGGCCGCGGGATCGGCGGCCAGGTGCAGCATCCGGGCCCGCAGCGCGGCCGGGATGATGGCCAGCGGCGCGAAGCCGAACAGCATGACCGGCCGCAGTTCGCGGCGCTTGCGCTCGCTGCACACCTCGCAGCCCTCGATGTGGCGGCTGACCCGCTTGCGGGTCAGGACGGTTATGGTCGTGGCCCGGTCCCAGCCGGGCAGCAGGCTGGCCAGGGCCGGGCAGGCGTCCCGGCCGGCCCGGGCCACCAGCAGGGCGCCCAGCGACTTCTCCAGCTGGCCGCGGGCCCGGGACGCCAGCGCGTGCGCGTGGTTGCGCGGGACCCCGAGCGCGTCGGCCAGGTCCGCCCCGTGCAGGTCGTGCCGCAGGCTGAGCTCGATGACCTCCTGGTCGCCGGGGTTGAGCCCCATGATGGCCGCCCGCACCAGGTCGCGCAGTTCGGCCCGGGCGGCCAGGTCGCTCGCGTCCGCGCTGTCGTCGGCCAGTTCGGTGGTCTCGTCCAGGGCCGCGGGCGCGTTCCCGGCCCGCAGCCGCCGGTGGCACTCGTTCCGGGCCACCGCGTACAGCCAGGGCCGGAGCCGGTCGGGGTCGCGCAGCTCGCCCAGCTTGGACGCGGCGATCAGGAACGTGTCCTGGACCGCGTCGGCGGCGTCGGCCGGCTCGCGCAGCAGGGACCGGCAGAATCCGTACAGCCGGGCCGCGTACTTGTCGTAGGCGTGGGCGAGACCGTCGGGGTCGCGGGCCACGATGGCGGCGACGATCTCGCTGTCGCGCATGCTGACCAACCTAGAGGACCAACGTATCCCGGTCAGTCCGGCAGGAAACGGCTGAGCAGCCGATATAACAACGATCCGGTCACGCGTCAGCTCAGGTGAACACCGGGTGGCCGCCGGGACCCTTCCCGCCCCCCTCTGACAGAAACGATCCCGGCGCCCTCAGTAAGAGAAGCCCGCTGCCCGCGCACCAACACTTTTCCGGGAACTTTCTGGACCAGCCCCGCTAATCCGGCCGGGGCGCCAGGCCGTCGAGCAGCTCAGCCGCCGAGCTGGATGCCGATCGAGACCAGCCCGCCGACCGACACCCCGAGCGAGGCGCCGGCCGTGGGGGCGCTGGTGCCACTGGTGGACGGCGGGTCCGACGGTGTCGGGCTGTCCGTCGGCGTGGGACTGCTGGTCGGGGTCGGGCTGGTGGTGGGGCTGGAGCTGGTGGTCGGTGTCGAGCTGGCCGTGGGGGTCGAAGTCTTCGGGGGCGTGCCCTTGCCCCCGGTGCCCGGGCTGGCCGGGTGGCTGGCCGGTACGGTGGCGGGCCGGCCGGTGCTCCCGGACGCGGTGCCCGGGCTGGTGGCCGCGTCCAGGCTCTGGCCCTGCACGGCCAGCGCCCCGATCGCGCCGTTGGGCCGGGTGCCGCCCTGGAGCTGGGTGACCGCCGCCGGGTTCTGCACCCCGCCGGCCGGCGTCTGAGCCCGCCCCTTGCTTCCGGCTGCGCCCGAGGGCCGCGCCACCGACCCGTTGTCGGCCGCCGGGCTGATCGGCCTGGTCAGCTGGGCCGGCCCGCCCGAATGCGTCTGGTGCGGGGCATGGGGGAGGGCCAGCACGACCACCGCGGCCGCGGCCGCCGCCACCGCGGTGGCGGCCCCGCCCGCGATCGCGCCCACCGGAACGCGCCTGCGCCGCCAGCGGCGGTGGGCCGGGACCGGCAGGGGCTCCGGGAACCCGTGGGCCCCGAACGGGCCGGCCTGGGCCAGCACCGCGGCCCGCTGGGAGACGGCGGCGGGCGAGGGGTCGCTGGCCAGGCTCAGTACCCGGTCCCGCAGGCCCGCCGGGACCGGGGCCATCGAGACGAAGCCGAGCCGCATGACCGGGCCCAGCAGCTGGCGCTGGCGATCCGCGCACACCGGGCAGTCCTCGACGTGCCGGCCGGTCAGGCCGCGGGCCAGCGCGGTGCTGCCGTCCTGGTCGCCGAGCAGTTCGTTCAGGTCTTCGCAGTTCTTCCGCCCGGCCTGGGCCACCAGCAGCACGCCCAGCGACTCCCGGAGCCGGCCGTGGGCCCGCAGGGCCAGCGCATGCGCCTCCGGGTGGGGAACGCCGAGGGTGTCGGCCAGGTCGGCGCCGTGCAGCCGGTGCCGCAGGTTCAGCTCGATGATCTCGCCGTCGGCCGGGTCGAGGCCGCCGATGGCGTCGCGGACCAGGTCCAGCAGCTGGCTATGGTCGTCGTCGCCGGTCCGGCCGCTGGGGCCGGTCCGGGTCGGCGTGACCGGCCGGACCCCGGCCCGGAGCCGCCGGTGGCACTGGTTCCTGGCCACCGCGTAGAGCCAGGGCCGGAGCCGGCCCGGGTCCTGCAGCTCGGTCACGGCCTCGGCCGTGACCAGGAACGTGTCGTGGACCGCGTCGGCCGCGGCGGCCGGGTCGCCCAGCAGCGACCGGCAGAAGCTGAACACCCGGGCCGCGTACTTGTCGTACGCCTCGGCCAGGCCCCCCGGGTCGCGCGCCGCGATGGACGCGACGAGCACGCTGTCACGCATGAGGGCACCGGTAAACGATGTAACGGACCACGGCCAGTCCCCCCGTGAGATTCCCCTACCGCATTAAGGTACTTTAACCGGAAAAATTTGCCCAGCCCGGAATCGCCCGCTGGGCCGGAATTCGCGCCGGAGGTGTCTGTGGACCAGGGACTGGCCGACCGGCTCGCCATCCGCGAGGTGGTGGAGACCTGGGCCGTGGCCCGCGACTCCGGCGACTGGGACACGTTCCGCGGCACCTGGCACGACGACGGTTACATGATGGCCACCTGGTTCCAGGGCCCGGCCGATGAGTTCATCGCGGTCAGCCGGGACGGCTGGGATCACGGGGTGAGCATCCTGCACTTCCTGGGCGGCAGCCGCGTCACCGTGGCCGGGACCCGGGCCATCGCCCAGACCAAGATGACGATCATGCAGCGGGCCGTGGTGCACGACGTGCTGTGCGACGTGGCCTGCATCGGCCGCTTCTACGACTTCTTCGAGGCCCGGGACGGCCGCTGGGCCATCGTGCTGCGCCAGCCCACCTACGAGAAGGACCGGCTGGACCCGGTCGACCCGGCCGCCGCCCTGACCCTGGACCCCGAGCTGCTCAGCCAGTTCCCCGTTGGCTACCAGCACCTGGGCTACCTGCAGGCCCAGCTGGGCTTCGCGGTCAAGCCGGACATGCCCGGCCTGCGTGGCCCCGAGGTCGAGCGCCTCTACGCCAGCGGCCGGGCCTGGCTGGACGGGGCGCCCGCGCCCCGGGACGGCCGCTGATGACGTCGTCGCCCGCGCCCCCGGCCTCGGTTCCGGTACTGATCGCGGGGGGCGGGCCGGTGGGGCTGGCCACCGCGCTGGAACTCAGCCGGCACGGCATCGGCAGCGCGGTGATCGAGCCGCGCCCGGACGTGGCCTGGCTGCGGCCCCGGGCCAAGACGGTCTCGGCCCGCACCATGGAGCACTTCCGCCGCTGGGGCCTGGCCGGTGAACTCCGGGCCCGGTCCCCGCTGGCGGTCGGCTGGTCCTCCGACATCGTCTTCTGCTCCACGCTCACCGGACGCGAGGTCTACCGCTTCCGCGACGCCTTCGGGCTCGGGCTGGCCGGGAGCGACCGGGTGGCCGAGCCGGGTCAGCAGGCCCCGCAGCCCGTGGTCGAGCAACTGCTGCGCGAGGTGGCCGCGGCCGACCCGAACACCGGCCTGGTCACCGGCTGGCGGGTGACCGGCGCGGCCCAGGACGGCGACCGGGTCCTGGTCACCGCCGTGCCCGCGGCCGGGCCGGACCAAGCGCCGGTCACCATCGAGGCCGCCTACGTGGTCGGCTGTGACGGCCCCCGCAGCGTGATCCGGGACGCCCTCGGCGGCCGGTTCGACGGCCGCGACGACGGCCGCCGCAACGTCAACGTCACCTTCCGCGCGCCCGGCCTGGCCGCGCTGGTGCCGCACGGCCCGGCCGTGCAGTACTGGGTGCTGAACCCGGCCCAGGCCGGGCTGATGGGCCGGCTGGACCTGGACGGCACCTGGTGGTGCATTGCCAACGGGGTCAGCCCCGAGGCCGGCCAGGAGCACGCGGCCGACATCGTGCGGGCCATGACCGGGACGCCGGTCCCGTTCGAGGTGCTGGCCACCGACGCCTGGACCGCGCGCATGCAGCTGGCCGACCGGTACCAGCGCGGCCGGATGGTCATCGCGGGCGACGCCGCCCACCAGAACCCGCCCTACGGCGGCCACGGGTTCAACACCGGCATCGGCGACGCCGTCAACCTGGGCTGGAAGCTGGCCGCGGTGCTGAACGGCTGGGCGCCGGCCCGCCTGCTCGGCACCTATCAGGCCGAACGCCGCCCGATCGCGGCCGACACCATCGCCGAGGCCGCCGCCAACATGGCCACCCTCGGGCCCGAGCTGGCCGACCCCCGGCTGGCCGGCCCGGACGCGGAGTTCGCCGCCGCCCTGCCCGGGGCCCAGGGCGCCATCGAGCGGGCCAAGGATCGCGAGTTCCACGGCCTGGACCTGGTCCTGAACTACACCTACGCGGGCACGCCGATCAGCGCGCCCGGCGCCGGGGAACGCTTGCCCCACCGCTGGCTAGGGCCGGGCGACTCCCTTTACGACCATCTGGGCCCGGAGTTCACCCTGATCCGCTCCGGCACCCGCGACGACACCCTGGTCAAAGCGGCCGAGTCAGCCGGCCTGCCCCTAGCCGTCCTCGACCTCGACCCGCCCCCGGAACCCACACAGCCCCAGGAACCCCCCCAGTCCCACAAGTCACAGCAGCCCCATGAGCCTCAGCTGACCCTCGTACGTCCGGACCAGCACGTCAGCTGGCGGGGCAGCTCGCCGGTCGACCCGGACGCCATCATCCGTCACGCGGTTGCCCCCGGTACAACCGGCGCAAAGTTACCTTCGCTCCGGCAATAGCCGGGGCAAAGTTACCTTTGCCCCGGGCGCGGCTAGCGGTCGCGGGACGCTAGCCGCTGCTCGGCCGCGACCCAGGCCCGCGGGTCGCCGCGGGGCTCGAACCGCCGCAGCTCCTGCGTCTCCCGCACCAGGGACCGCAGACCTTCCAGCTCCCCGGGCGCGGCCCCCATCGTGCGCGCCTGCACCAGCGCGTTGCCCAGCGCGGCCGCCTCGACCGGGCCGGCGATGACCGGCAGGCCGCAGGCGTCCGCCGTGAGCTGGCACAGCAGCTCATTGCGCACCCCGCCGCCGACCATGTGGATGACGTCGGCGTGCCGCCCGGACAGCTCCTGGACCGCGACGATCGTCCGCCGGTAGGCCAGGGCCAGGCTGTCCAGGATGCAGCGGGCCACCCCGGCCGGTGCCATCGGCGCCGGATCGCCGGCCCGGGCGCAGGCCTGGGCCAGCCGGGCCGGCATGTCCCCGGGCGGCAGGAACACCGGGTCGTCGGTGTCCACCACCGAGGTCAGCGGGGCCAGCCCGGCCGCCTCGCGCAGCAGCTCGTCCAGATCCACCGGGCGCCCCGCCGCGGCCCAGGCCCGCAGCGACTCCTGCAGCAGCCACAGGCAGGTCACGTTGTGCAGGTACCGGATCCGCCCGTCCACCCCGGCCTCGTTGGTGAATCCGGCCCGGCGGCTGGCCTCGGCCAGCACCGGGGCGTCCAGCTCCATGCCCACCAGCGACCAGGTGCCGCTGGAGATGTACGCGAAGTCCCGCCCCGACGCCGGCACCGCGACCACGGCCGAGGCGGTGTCGTGCGAGCCGACGGCGATCACCGGCTGTCTCCCGAACTCGCCCAGCCCGGCGTGGATCGGCCCGATCACCTCACCTGGGCTGCGCAGCGGTGGGAACAGGGCGGCCGGGAGGCCGGCCCGGTCGATCAGGTCCCCGGCCCACTGCCCCCGGCGCGCGTCGTACAGCTGAGTCGTGGAGGCGTTCGTGCGCTCGGCCCCGGCTTCGCCGGTCAGCCAGTAGATGAGCAGGTCCGGGATCATCAGCAGCGTCCGGGCCGCGGCCAGCTGCGGCGTCCCGGCCGCCGCCGCCAGCTGGTAGATCGTGTTGAACGGCAGCTGCTGGATGCCGGTCACCGCGTACAGGTCGGCTTCGGGGACCCGGGCCCAGACCTGCTCCGGCACCCCGTCGGTCCGGCCGTCCCGGTAGTGCACCGGGTTGCCCAGCAGGGCCCCGGACTCGTCCAGCAGCCCGTAGTCCACCCCCCACGAGTCGATGCCGACGCCCCCCAGCCGGTCCCCGGCCGCCGCGGCCGCCCGCCCGAGCCCGTCCAGCACGTCGCCGTAGAGCCGGAGGATGTCCCAGTGCAGTGTCCCGGCCACCCGGACCGGCTCGTTCGGGAACCGGTGCACCTCGTCCAGCGTCAGCTGCCCCGGCCCGACCCGGGCCAGCATCACCCGCCCGCTCGACGCCCCCAGGTCGACCGCGGCCACCGCCGTGGCCCCCGTACTCATCGAAGGAAGCCGGCCGCCACCCCGGCGTCCACCGGCACGTGCAGGCCGGTGGTCAGGGCCAGCTCCCCCGCGGTCAAGGCCACCACCGCCGCCGCCACGTGCCCGGGCAGCACCTCCCGGCCGAGCAGGGTCCGCTTGGCGTAGTAGGCCCCCAGCTCGGACTCGGGCACCCCGTACACCGCGGCCCGCTGCGCGCCCCAGCCCCCGGCGAAGATCCCGGACCCGCGCACCACCGCGTCCGGGTTGATCCCGTTGACCCGGATGCCGTGGCCGCCCAGTTCGGCCGCGAGCAGCCGGACCTGATGGGCCTGGTCGGCCTTGGCCGCGCCGTAGCCGACGTTGTTCGGCCCGGCCACCACCGAGTTCTTGCTCACCACGTAGACAATGTCACCGCCCAGATCCTGGGCGATCATCACCCGGGCCGCCTCCCGGGCGACCAGGAACGAGCCCCGGGCCATCACGTCGTGCTGGACGTCCCAGTCGGCCGCGGTGGTCTCCAGCAGCGGCTTGGAGATGGACAGGCCCGCGTTGTTGACCACCAGGTCCAGGCCGCCGAAGGCCAGCACCGCGGCCTTGACCGCCCCGGCGATGCCGTCCTCGCTGGTCACGTCCACGGTCACCGCCACCGCGGCGTCGGCCGAGCCGATCTCGTCCGCCACCTCGGCCGCGGCGGCGCCGTCCCGGTCGGCCACCACCACGCAGGCGCCCTCGCCGGCCAGCCGCTGGGCGGTGGCCCGGCCGATCCCGGACCCGCCCCCGGTCACCAGCGCGATCCGGGTCGCCAGCGGCTTGGGCTTGGGCCGCCGGCGCAGCTTGGCCTCCTCCAGCTCCCAGTACTCGATGCGGAACTTTTCGGCCTCGGAAATGGGGCGGTAGGACGAGACGGCCTCGGCCCCGCGCATCACGTTGATCGCGTTGACGTAGAACTCGCCCGCCACCCGGGCCGTCTGCTTGTCGGCGCCGTAGCTGAACATGCCGACCCCGGGCACCAGCACGATGGCCGGGTCCGCCCCGCGCATGGGCGGCGACGAGGCGTCCGCGTGCCGCTCGTAGTAGGCCCGGTAGTCCTCCCGGTAGGCGGCGTGCAGCTCCCAGAGCCGGGCCACCACCGCCTCCAGCGGGGCCGTCGGCGGCAGGTCCAGCACCATCGGCCGGACCTTGGTGCGCAGGAAGTGGTCCGGGCAGGACGTGCCCAGCGCGGCCAGTTCCGGGTGCCGGGCCCGGGCCACGAAGTCCAGCACCACGTCGCTGTCGGTGAAGTGGCCGACCTGGGGCCGGTCGGCCGAGGCCAGCCCGCGGATGACCGGGGCCAGGGCCGCGGCCCGGGCCCGCCGCTCATCCTCGGGCAGCGGTTCGTAGCCCTCGATCACCGGGCCGAACGGCTCCGGCTTCCCGTGCTCGTCGAGGTAGGCCTGGGCGGTGCCGATGATCTCCAGCGACCGGGCCTCGCACTCCTGGCTGGTCGCACCCCAGGCGGTGATGCCGTGGCCGCCGAGGATGACCCCGATGGCCTGCGGGCTGGCCCGCTTGACGGCCGCGATGTCCAGGCCGAGCTGGAACCCGGGCCGCCGCCACGGCACCCACATCACCCGGTCGCCGAAGCAGGCCTTGGTCAGCGCCTCGCCGTCGGCGGCGGTGGCGAACGCGATGCCGGCGTCCGGGTGCAGGTGGTCGACGTTGCCCGCGTCCACCAGCCCGTGCATGGCGGTGTCGATCGACGGGGCCGCGCCGCCTTTGCCGTGCAGGCAGTAGTCGAACGCGGCCACCATCTCGTCCTCGCGTTCCACCCCTGGGTACACGTCGGCCAGAGCCCGCAGCCGGTCGACCCGGAGCACGGCCAGGCCGGCCTCGGCCAGCGTGCCCAGGTCACCGCCGGAACCCTTCACCCACATGAGCTCGACCGGGTGGCCGGTGACCGGGTCGGTGGCCTCGGCCTTGGCCGAGGTGTTGCCGCCCGCGTAGTTGGTGTTGCGCGGGTCGGCGCCCAGGCGGTTGCTGCGCTCGATCAGCGCCGGGACCGCCTCGCTGGCATCGGTCATCGGTTTTTGCTCCTGCCTTCCCAGCGTGTCCGCTTCACCAGCTGGCCGGCGTGCCGCCGACCCGCTCCGCGACGATACGCTCCTGATATCCCGAGGCCAGGTAGGCCCGGTACGGGTCCGGGTCCAGGCCCAGCTCGGCCCGGACCTCGGCCAGCAGCGGCCGCACGTCGGTGTTGTAGGCGTCCATCAGCACGGCGTTGGCCCCGAGCACGTCCCCGGACTGCTGGGCCGCGGCCAGCGCGCCCGCGTCGACCAGCAGCGCCTTGGCCGTGGCTTCCTGCACGTTCATCACCGACCGGATCTGGCCCGGGATCTTCGGCTCGATGTTGTGGCACTGGTCGAGCATGAACGCGATGTCGCCGCCGGGGGTGCTGGCCCCGGTCCCGCCCGCGTCCCGCGGCACCAGGGCGCCCGCCCGCACCACCTCGGACACGATGCGGAACAGCTGGAACGGGTCGGCCGC
>DASXMW010000206.1:0-22232 GCA_036495425.1 Streptosporangiaceae bacterium
CGGGGCGGCCGCGATGATCAGCCACGAGACCAGGCCAGAATCGTCCTTCGCATACGTTTGCCGGGCAATGCGTGACGAAGTTGCCCTTATGGGGCCAAGAGGCAGGAACGTCACCTGGGTGCCAGCAACCCCGGGCGTCACCTGGACCTCCCGGGTTGAGGCCGGGCACCCCAAGGATGCGCTACGCTATGGGAACGCCAGGGACGCGGCGGCCCAGATCGCCCCGCAGCCCACGGCAGCGGGCGATTGGCTCAGCGGGAGAGCGCCTCGTTCACACCGAGGAGGTCACTGGTTCGATCCCAGTATCGCCCACCCAGCTCAACGGCCGGCTCCAGGCAATGGACCGGCCGTTTTGATCTTCCGGCAGCAAATGGCAGCAACCGTCAGGTGAGTTAGTCCGGCACGGTTGCCATGGGCATCGCGGGTGGCGCCAGACCGGGCCTCGGTCTGGGGTGTACGCCAAGCGGCCGTGAGCCATTACGAACTTTCCTGCGTGCCAGAACCGGGATGGATTACGCGTTCGTCCAGGGATCCGAGTTCCTGAAACAGAGTAAGTTGCAGTCCGGCCGGACCTTCCAGGCGCGAGTTGAGGGAACGCCATGGTGTCTCGGTCGGGGGCGCCAGTTCGGTAGCTCCCGCAGCCTTGAGTTCCTGAGTGCGCACGTCTGTGTCGTCCACCTCGAAAGCGAGACGGACATGACGGCTGACCTGGCTTCCGACCTCAACCTGATCAATCATCCGGACTTGCGCTGGATTGGCGATCTCGAGCGTGGCCTGGCCGGCGTTAAGGATGACTACACGGGCATCACCCTCGCCGTTAAACGCGGCCTGCTCCTCCAGACCGAGCGAGTCACGATAGAAGGCGACCGCGGCGGCGAAGTCGGTGGCTTGCACGACTACGCGGAGCTGCCGGACTGGACTCGGCCGACCATGGCCGCCTGCGATGCTGGATTCGCTAGTCATGTGCGGATTGTAGGCGGGACGATTCAGCAGCAAAGTGCAGCAACTGCACCGCGCTGGCCCCGGCCGCCCTCGGCCAGTCCTCCCACCGCGCGGCTTGTCGTGAGCGGGAATGCGCACTAATCCGGATCAGACGACCCGGGCCTCAGGGCAGTGCGCCAGGCCGAGATCACTGACTCGTGGCGTCAGCCTGTCCGGGCTCCCGACGAGTATGCGGCGGGCATCGCCCGATGGCCTGACCCGGAAGGTTACGCCTACCCCGAGATTTCACAAGTCATGGCTCTCTGAGCGTGACCCGGACTCCGGTCAACCCGCGGCGGGCTGGACGGCCGCAGTGTCGGCATAGAGCTGAGCGCGAGCGAACTTGCCGTCGGCGACTTCGAACAGCCAAAGGTTCTGAAAGACCACCGTCTTGCCGCTGGCCTTGGGGATTGCGGTGTTGGTGAGCTGGGCGATGAGGTGATCGTCGGATTCGATGATGTCGTCGAGGTGAACGGTGAAAGATTCCCAGACGTCGCCGCCGCCGGGCGTTCCCGCGAAGAAGCGAGCGAAAGTGTCGGGGCCGGTGAACTCCCCGCCGTACGGCAGGGTGGCCGGCACCTTGAGGATGAAGTCGTCTCGCAGCATCGGCAGGATGAGGCTGGGGTCGCGGTGCTTGAACAGTTCGGTAATCGCGTCGGCCATCTCGGCCTTGGTGTAGGCGCTGCGGGTGCCGGTGATCTTCGCGGCGGCATCGAGCGCTTCGGCCGCCACGACGTCGGTGACGATCACGCCATCGGCGAAGGAAAAGTTCTCCGGCGGCGTGACCGTCATCATGACGAACACGTCCGCCGGCCGGACGCCGGCGCCTTCTTCGAGCAGGCGAACCAGTGTCTTGTAGAACTTGCGCTTGGCTCGCTCACCTCGCTTCAGGCCGTCGGTGATCGTGAACACGATCCAGCCGTCGGATCGCGGGCCGCCTCGGAAGTTGCGGTTGAACTTCAGCTCGCTCGGGTCGTGCTGGTGGATGAGCTGGAAGTGGTCGTCCGGCTTGATGTTCAGCTCGGCGACCAGTGCGCCGTGTACCGCCTGCGATACGGCTTCGAGGTACTCGGGCGACTTGCCCCGGGCCAGTGAGATGTTGACGAACGGCATGACGGTCCTCTCCGAGGCGGCCCGAGACGATACAGGGCCGTGCCTCCTGGGCTTGCAGTCAAGGTCTGGTAATATGTAGCTCATCATATTAGATCTACAGGATCAAGGGGAGGTGCACCATAGGACAGCGATCACAGACCAAGCAGAAGATGGTGCAGGCGGCCAGGCAGCTCATTCGCGAGCGTGGCTACAACGCGACTGCCTTCTCTGACGTGCTCGAGCGCAGTGGGGCGCCCCGGGGCTCGGTGTACTTCCACTTTCCGGGTGGCAAGACGCAGTTGGCGATGGAGGCGGCCGAGGCACACGCTCACGAGCAGGTCGCCATCATCGACCGCGTCGCCGAACAGGCCGGTTCTGTCGCCCAGCTCATCGAGCTTTACGTAAACCTCGGCCGCGAGGGCATGGTGGGTAGCAACTACGCGCGCGGCTGCGGAATCGCGCCCCTCGTGACCGAGGGCGCCGCCCGGGAGTCAGCCGATGTAGGCGAGACGAGCCGCCGCACGTTCTCGGAGATGACCGACCGCCTGACGTTTCACTTCGTTGCCTTCGGGGTGGACCGGGCCCTTGCGGGCGTGCTCGCCCATGCCGTCATCGCCGGCGTCGAAGGCGCGATGATCACCTCCCGCGCGCTCCGCAGCCCCGCGCCCTATGACGCCGTGTGCACCGCCCTGGTCAGCCACGCGGCGAGCGTGTCCCCGAAGGCCCCGGGCCGCAAGCGCAGCTAGTTCCCGATCCCCGATAGCACGGGGCCGCCCTGACACACAACATGACTATGTATGACGAACGGCATATATCGAAGCCACGAATTGCCCGGCCGTTAGAGAGGTCAACCTGGTCCCACGCGCGGCCCAGGACTACGCTCCCGCTACGGCGGCGCCAACGCCGGACGCAGCAACCGGGAGCAGGGGCCCGAGTGGCTAGGGACGGTTGGCGCGGCGTTGCTGTCATTTCTGCTGACAGGTTTCGTGGTGAGGGTCAGCACCCAGGATCACCGGACGGGTGCTCGTTGATCAGATGTTGACGTCACATTGATCGCGATTTGGTTGCCTCAATGTCGAGAGCACAGCTGTGCCGGTTCCCGTCCTTGACGAGGACAGGATTGGCACTGCCGGGCAGACAATCACCGCGTGGTGTTGTGCAGAAAGGATTTCGCTGATGGCACCCCGTCTCGTGTTGCTACTCCCGGGCGGGCCACAGTGAGCGTGACGACGGCCGGGGCGTATCCTGCACCGCTGATCAGTACCCCTGACCGACGAGTCCGCGTCTTCGTCTCTTCCACGCTGGGCGAACTGGCTGAAGAGCGTCAGGCCGTCCGGGATGCGATCGCTGAGCTGCGGCAGACCCCGATCATGTTCGAGACCGGTGCCCGGCATCATCCGGCGCGGGACCTTTACCGGGCCTACCTGTCGCAAAGCGATGTGTTCGTTGGCATCTACTGGCAGAAGTACGGCTGGGTGGCCCCGCAGGAGCAGGTCTCGGGGCTGGAAGATGAGTACCTGCTGGCCGGGGACCGTCCGAAGCTCATCTATGTCAAGCATGCGGACAGCCGGGAACCACGGCTGTCCGAGCTGCTGGAGCGAGTGCGAGACGATGACGGCGCGGTCTACAAGCATTTCCGCACGGTAGACGAGCTCACCAATCTCGTCGCCGACGACCTGGCGGTCCTGCTGACCGAGCGTTTCACCGCGGGAGTCGCGCCCGAGCCGGCGCGGCTGCGGCCGTCGCGGCTGCCGGTGCCGCCGACCGCCATTATCGGGCGTGAGAACGAGCTGAAAGATGTCGTCGCGGTGCTGAGCGAGCCGGACGTCCGGCTGCTTACCCTGGCGGGCCCGGGCGGCATCGGCAAGACCCGGCTCGCCCTGGAGGTCGCCGCGGCCATCACCACCGAGCGCGCTGACCTGGATGGTGTGTGGTTCGTTGACCTGACGCCCACCAGGGATCCTGCGCAGATGCTGGGTGCCGTCGCGTCCGTGCTGGGGATCCGGCGGGAGGGCGCCAGCCCGCTGATCGACGTGATGGCCGAGCGGCTCACTGGGCAGCGGATACTGCTGGTCCTCGACAACTTTGAGCAGGTGATGGCGGCTGCGCCGGACCTGGCCGCACTGCTGTCCGCGTGCCCGGGTCTGACGGTCCTGGCGACCAGCCGCAGCGCACTGCGGCTGCGGGGCGAGCGGGAGATATCACTGGATCCCCTGCCGACACCGGCGGCTGGCGAACCACCGAGCGTCGAAACCATCGCCCGCTCCGCCGCGGTGCAGCTGTTCGTCGCCCGTGGCCGCCAGGTCAGCGAGGAGTTCACGCTCAGCGCAGGCAACGCCGAGGCGATTGCGGAGATATGCCGTCGGCTGGACGGGGTGCCGCTGGCCCTGGAACTCGCCGCGGCGCAGCTGCGCCTGCTGTCCCCGCAAGGATTGCTGCACCGGCTGGGCGAACGGTTCGACCGCTCGCTGGACCTCGGCTCCGGACCGGTGGACCTGCCCGGGCGCCAGCAGACCCTGCGGGCCACCATCGACTGGAGTTACAGCCTGCTCGGCCCGAGCGACCAGGCGCTGCTGGCGCAGCTCTCAATCTTTACCGGCGCCTGGACGCTGGAAGCCGCCGAGGCGGTCGGCTCCACCGGCGAAGTCACCGACGTGCTGACTACGCTGTCGTCACTGGTGGAGCAGAGCCTCGTGCTCGCCCGCCATCATGGCGGTGACGTTGAGCCGGAATTCACGATGTTTGAGGCAGTCCGCGCGTACGCCCGGGAGCGGCTGGAGGAGCGCGGGGAGTACGAGACGACCCTCAGCCGGCTCACGGACTTCCTGCGCGGGTTCACCGCGGAGGCGGGCGCGGGCCTGCAGGAACGTGACAACCGGGTGTGGGCCGAACGAGTGGATGGCTATCTGAGTGATCTGCGCACCGTGATGGCGCATGCGATCGCGGCCGATGATGCCGAGACCGTGGTCGCGATCAGCGCCCCGCTGTTCAGCTACTGGTGGAGCCACGGCCAAATGGCCGAGATGCGCGACCTTGCGGAGCACGCGGCCGCGCTGCGGTCCGCGGCCACCCTCCCGCCCCATATGTCGGCGCTGTTGTTGTGGGGCCGGGGGATGCTGCGGATCACCTCCGGGCAGAACCAGGAGGCCGAGCCGCTGCTGGAGCAGTTGCTCGCCACGGCCAGCAGGCTGGGTGACGTGCGGCTGCGGGCCCATGCCCTGGCCGGGCTGGGGGTGTGCCGCGCCACGACCGATGTCGGGGAGGCACGGGGTCTGCTGGCCGAGGCGGTGGCCGCGTTCCGCGGCCAGCACGACCACTGGGGCCTGGCGTTCGCACTGTCGGCCGGGGGGATGCTGGCGGTCCGGGACGGGGACCCGTCCGCGGCCACCGCCATGCATACCGAAGCACTCGGCATCGCCACCGATATTGACAACGCCTTCATGCGCGCGCAGCTGCTGGATCAGCTCGGCATGGACGCGCTGGCGGCCGGGGACATCCCTGGCGCCCGGGGCCGGCTGGCCGCCGGGGCCGGTATCCACACCGACCTGCAGGACCAGGAAGGAGCGGCGTACTGCCTCAGCGGGCTGGCCGCCATCGCGCTCACCCTGGGCCAGCCCGGCGCCGCGGCGCAACTGCTCGGCGCGGCCAGCCACGCCCGGACCGTCGCCGGGGTCGCGATCTGGCCCGCCATGCAGCCCCTTGCCGACGCCCTGGACGGCGCCGTCGCCACCGCCCTCACCGACGTGCAGCTAGCCGAGTCCACCGCCGCGGGCGCGCGGATGCGCCTGACCAAGGCGCTGGTCTACGGGCTCGATGTCACCGCTGGCGTCCCGGCGTTATGACGGCACAACGAATGGAACCGATGATGACCGACCACCTCGCGGCCCGGCTGGATCGGCCCGGCGCACAAGGTGAGCCATCCGCCGGCGTCACCGGCTCGCCCACCGGCGGCCAGGAGCCGACGGCAGGGCTGCGCGTCCTGCTCCCAGGCACCCGGGTCATCCTGGTGGCCTTCGTGGTCCTGACCGCGGTCGCCACGTATGAACTGTTCTTCCAGTCCGCCCGGACCCAGAGCGGGTTCGCCTGGACCATCCTGCCCCCGGTGACCGCTGCCTTCCTCGGCGCCGGCTACGGCGCCGGCTGCGTCCTGACGATCCTGACCCTGCGCACCCGCACCTGGGCCGACGCGCGGCTGACCGTCACCACCGTGTTTGTCTTTGTCGTGGTGACCCTGGCCGCGACCCTGCTGCACCTGGGCAAGTTCCACTTCCACGTCGCCGGGGTCATTCCCCGGTTCGCGGCCTGGTTCTGGCTGGGCATCTACCTCACCGTCCCGGTCGCGCTGGCCGTGGCGATCATCGTCCAGTCCCGCCGCCGGGGCACCGACCCACCGCGGGGCCGTCCGCTCCCGGTCTGGCTGGCCGTTCCGCTCGCCGCCCAGGGCGCCGTCATGCTGGCGGCCGGGATCGCCCTGTTTGCCGGGCCGGGCAGCGCCGCCACCTTGTGGCCGTGGAAGCTCACGCCGCTGACCGCCCGCGCCGTCGCCGCCTGGCTGATCGCGTTCGGTGCCGCCGCTGCTCTGGCCCTGCTCGACCGTGACCTGCGGCGGCTCCGTGCCGCCGCGGCCGGCTACGCCGTCTTCGGGCTGCTGGCGCTGGTGGCTGTGGCCCGGTTCGCCGGCCAGGTCCACTGGGGTTCCGCCGCCGCCATCGTCTACCTGATCGTGGTCGGTTCCGTCCTCATCACCGGCTCCGCGGGATGGCTCCTGGCTGCCAGACCCGCCCTCCGGCGCCGCAACGAGCCCTGAGACCGAACGTGGATCTGTCCGCTGGCCCCTGCTCCTTAACTGGCATCCGGCCAAGCTCGATGAACGCACCTGCGCCACCACCGGACCCGGCATCCCCGGCCCGCTGCCGGTCAGGGTCCTGCGCATTCCATGATCGATGGAGCTTTACTCCGGCCAGAGGGAGAGTAAGGCTCCATCGATCAAGTCAGGTGGGCTGGCCAGAGCGTCGCGCGTTGGCTTCGACACACGCGAGCAGATCCGCGGCGACGTGGTCGGGGATCTGCCGCGCCGGCCGAACACGGCGGCCTCGTCTGGCCTTCCGTTGAGGCTCCATGCCGGACGGGCCACCATGGACCGCATGTCTGACGACCACAATCGACCCGGAGAGATCTCCATGAGGCTTGTCTCGTTCACCGCCGACTCTGTGGATCCGCCGGGGGTCAACGACTATGACGGCTTCGCCGAGGGGTACGCGGCCTCGAACGAGAACAACCTCCCTAACGCTTACTACGAGCGGCCCGCGATGCTGGCGCTGGCGGGGGACGTGACCGGCCGCAGAATTCTTGACGCTGGCTGTGGGGCCGGTCCTTTGTTCGCGGAGCTGCGCGACCGGGGTGCCATCGTGACCGGTATCGACAAGAGCGCCGCGATGCTGGAGGTGGCCCGGCGCCGGCTCGGTGACGACGCGGACCTGCAGGTGGCCGAGCTGGGTCGGCCGCTTCCCTTCCCCGACGGCACGTTCGACGACGTGACGGCTTCCCTGGTACTGCACTACCTGGAGGATTGGGGACCGGCGCTGGCCGAGCTACGGCGCGTGCTCAAGTCCGGCGGGCGGCTCATCGTGTCCGTCGACCATCCCTTTGCCGAGAACCTGTGGCACCGCGAGGCCGGCCTCGAGCCCGATTACTTCGCGACCTACAACTACAGCACCGAGTGGACGGTGGACGGCCAGTCCGCGGTGCTGCGTTTCTGGACCCGCCCGCTGCACGCGATGACCGACGCCTTCACCACGGCCGGCTTCCGGATATCCGTCATCAGCGAGCCGGCCGTCGCGCCCGACACCCCCCGCGAGCTGCTGCCCGACAAGATCGCGGACAGCCGACGCTTGCTGTGCTTCCTGTTTTTCGTCCTCCAGGCCGACTAGCGGACGTGGCCGATGCCCTTTCCAGTTCGGCGATGACGAGTAAGGGCCTCCGCGGGAGCACTGTCCCAGGTCACGGCCGGATGTACTGTGGCCCGGAGGTCGATGTGGTCATGCTGGGCACGTTCGGGAGTGAGTCATGAGCTACACCGTGGATTTCAGCACCGTCTCGACCACCGGCCTGGAGTCTTCGCCGGTCGCGGCCGCGCTGGCTGGCCTGCGGGCGAACGAAGCCCGCTACTTCAGGAACAAGTACGACCACACCTTCACGGTGGAGCCGGCCAGCGACGCCCAGCCGGCCATCGACTGGGTGAATCGGATCCTCAAGGAAGAACGGGACATCGTCATCGCGTCCCGCCCGCTGGAGGCGACGGGCTTCCAGGTCGAGAACATCCGGATGGCCTACGTCTTCTATGAGAGCGGCCTGTCGATCAACGTGATGTACACCGTCGACGACGCCACGAAGCGGGCGGTCGGGTTCAAGCTCTCGGACGGGATGGAAGTCCCGGCCGAGCTCGCCTCGCGGTTCAAGTTCGCGCGCCAGAGGTCGAAGCTGGCCGGAACCATCCGCGGTTCGTACTTCGCGTTCAAGAACGACTACTGACCCAGCCGGTCAGGCGGCCCTGGGCGCCATGGCCAGGAAGGTTTCCTGGGCCGCGTTGATGGGCGAGGCGGGGTCCAGGAGGGCCTGGAGGCCGGCGGTGAAGGCGGCCTGATCCGGGCCGGGCCAGCTGAGGAACGTGGCCCGGGTCCGTTCGACACCCATGACCGTCTCGGCGGGGAGCCGAAGGTCTCTGGTGTGGCTCTGCTCGACCGTCTGGCCGAAGATCTCGCCTGCTCGCAGTCCCGCCAGCCAGGCCGGCTGGCTGGCCCATTCCTCGCGGGGGCGGTTGTAGCTGAGCCACAGCTCGCGCAGCCGGGTCTGGAGGGGCTCGGGATACCGTTCGCCGGTGGACATCAGGGCCAGCCAGCTGCCGGGATGCAGCAGCCGGGCGGCTTTGGCCAGGCCCACGCCGGGGTCGACCCAGTGGAAGGCGGTGGCCGAGACGATCAGGTCGAACGGGCCGCTATCAGCGAAGTCCTCGAACGAGGCCACCTGGAACCGGACGGCCGGATCGGCGACATTGCGCTGGGCCTGCACCATGGCCGCGCCGATGTCGATGGCGGTCAGGTCGAGTCCCCGCCCGGCCAGCTGGCCGGTGAGCTGGCCGGTGCCGCAGCCGATCTCCAGCACGGCCGCGCCCGGTCCGGCCGCGGCAGTGGCGCTGCTCGCGCGCGCTGCGCTGGACCGGGGTCTCGGGGGTCATGGCCACAGTCTGGCCCACGCTCGGTCACCCCGGCCATCGGGCGTCGGCGAGCAGGAAAACCGGTTGCTTCCGGCCCCCCCAACGGGCTGAATACGAGCCATGGCCGATCTGCAGGGCTCGTACGACGAGCTGTTCGCCGCCGCGCCCACGGTGCTGGGCAAACTGCTGGACGACGGGGACGTCGGCGGCTCGGTGGCGGTCTTCGTGGACGGCGAGCCGGTGGTGGACGTCTGGGGCGGGTTCGCCGACGCGGACCGCACGGTCCCGTGGCAGCGGGACACGATCACCAACGTTTACTCGGTCACCAAGACGATGACCGCCCTGTGCGCGCTGATCCTGGCCGACCGGGGCCAGCTCGACCTGGACGCGCCGGCCGGCCGCTACTGGCCGGAGTTCGCGGCGCCGGGCCGGGGCAAGGACAAGGTGCTGGTACGGCACCTGCTCTCGCACACGGCGGGCCTGCCCGACTGGACCGGGCCGATCGCGGAGCTGTACGACTGGCAGGCGGCCACGGCCCGGCTGGCCGCCTCGGCGCCACAGTGGGAACCGGGCACCGCGGCCGGGTACCACTCGATCACCCAGGGGTTCCTGGTCGGCGAGGTCATCCGCCGGATCACCGGCCAGAGCGTGGGCGAGTTCTTCGCCGCCGAGGTGGCCGGCCCGCTGGGGGCCGACTTCCGCATTGGGCTCCCCGCCGGGGACGACCACCGGGTGGCGCTGACGGTCCCGCCGCCAGGCCGGAACGAGGACTACGCCGCCAGCGCGGCCGACAGCAGCGCGCCCCGCACCGCCGGCACCGCGGTACGGGTCCGGGACGTCAACAGCGTGGCCTGGCGCCGGGCCCAGATCCCGGCCGGGAGCGGATTCGGCAACGCCCGCTCGGTCGCCCTCGTGCAGTCGGTGCTGGCCTGCGGGGGAGCGGTGCGGGGTGTGCGGCTGCTGTCGCAGGCGGGCTGTGACCGGGCCCGCGAAGTGCAGTTCGACGGCGTGGACCGCATCCTGGGCCGGTCCATGCGCTGGGGCCTGGGCTACGGGCTGTTCGGCAGCACCTTCGGCTGGGGCGGCTGGGGCGGCGCCATCGTCATGATCGAGCCCGGCACCAAGATGGCGGTGGCGTACGCGACCAATCAGATGCGCGAACCCGCCGAGGACACCCGGGGCATGGAGATCATCATGGCCGCCTACGACGGGCTCCAGGCCCGGCGCTAGGCGCTAGGCGCCAGGTCCGAGCTCCGAGCCCGAGCGGCCGCGGCGTGCCTGTGAACCCCTTACCAGCCAGCCGCCAGAACGGGCTGGCATGCGGCGGTGGTGCCTCACGGGGTCACCGAGAGGCCTTTGAACTGGGTGGACGACCAGGTACCGCGGAAGGCGTCGGTCTCGATCCCGGCGATGCCGGTGGCGTAGTTCGGGTCTTTGTCGGTGACCGTGGCCACCAGCTGGCCGTTCACCCAGGCGGTGATCGTCGTCCCATGGACCGAGATCGCGAGCGCCGTCCATTTTCCGGCCCCAGGCGCCGCGATAGAGCCGCGGGCCAGCACGGTGTTTCCGACGCTCATGCTGTTCTTGGTCAGCCGCCAGCTGCCGGCGGACCCGAGATCCAGGATGTAGCCGCGGAAGTTGAAGATCTGGTCGCCCTGGCTGCTGAATCGGGCGACCAGTCCACCGGACTGGCCGCTGGCGGTGAAGCAGACGCTGGCACTGACCTTGTAGTCGGTGGCCATGCCGCTGGTGCCCATGACTGCGTAGGGAAAACGCGTCGCGGCCTGGTCCCGCGGGTGCCAGAACAGTGGCCGCTGCGGAGTGGTCTGACCCACGACGTAGGCGCCGGAGCCGTCGGCGGCGGGAACGAACTCGAAGCTGCCGTCCTGCGGCGCCAGGTAGGGCGGCATCGTCCCCGCGGCAGGCGCTGACCTGGTCCACCCGTCGGAGTAGGGCAGCTGGAAAGGCCGGCTGGCGGGAATCTGCGGGCTGATGATGCCCTGGCCGGTGGCGCTGGTGAAACTGTAGACGTAGCCGGCCAGGCAGCCGAAGGTGAAGCTACCGTTGGCGTCGAGAGTGACATCCGTACGGCGCAGCAACCAGTCGGCCGGGCTGGCCGAGGCGGGGCTGGTGCGCCAGACGTGGACTGTTCCGCCCGGCAGGCCGCCCTTGATGGTCACGGTGATGTTCTGCTGTGCTGTGGCCGTGGTGGTCTCGGCGATCAGGCTCCAGGCGGTGCCGTCCGGTGCCCGCAGGGCCAGGTAGGAGCCGTTGGCCCGGTTGCCGTTCAGGTATCCGCAGGCGCTGTCGACATGGATCCAGCCGGGCTTGGTGAACTGGGTGACCGCAGCGATGGCGCCGAGCATGGCCTTCGGGATGTAATACCCCGAGCGTGGCTGCGCCGCCCAGATCAGGCCCCGGTCCAGGTACAGCAGCCCCGGCGGCTGCGTGGTGATCAAGGGCCACTCGATGTGGCCGGTCAGCTTGGCGTCGATGTAGCCGCGGATCACCGAGCGGATCATCGCTGATCCGTCCGCGCCAGGCATCGCGCCGATCTCGGTGTGCCACAGCGGCTTGCCGGAGGCGACTGCGGCCGCGGTCGACCAGCACTGGATCCCGGTGGTCGGGTAGGAGCACACGTCATGGGCGCCGAGAACGCCGATTGCGGACGTCAGCTCGAGATCGGACTTCATGTCCTCAGCGATGGCCCACGGCGTCTCCGGCCGGTAGGTGCCGTCAATCGTCCAGTCGAAGGGATCCTTGTCGGACGCGACGATCTTCGTGCCGGTGTGCCCGGCCGCGTCGAGTGACTTCCGGAGCGTCTTGAGCCAGGCCGGATCGTAGCCTTCCTCGTTCCATCCGCCGAGATAGTCGATGGTCAGGCCGTGGCTGGTGGCGCAGGCCAGCCAGCTCACCAGGTAGTCGATCATGTCCTGGCGCCAGAAATTTCCGCCGCCGATCCAGCCGGGTGCCGCCCACGTCAGCGCGAACAGCCTGATGGCCGGATTGCGGGCCTTCGCTTGCTGCATCAGCCACCACTCATAGCCGCCGCCGGGGTTGATGACGCCCCTGGCATGCTGGTGGCTCGGCTCGGCTCCGCAGGACGAAAAGGCATCACCGCCGATCTCCACCTTTAGAATCTGTAATGCCGCGCCGGCCCCGGGTTTGAACAGGTAATCCAGAATGTCGCTGCGCTGTGGTTCCGGGTAACTGATCAGCTGCACAGAGTTCCCCCCGCCGCCGGATATGGCGCCGACCCCGTCGAGGACCCGTCCGCCCTGCCTGCCGTCGATTGTGATTGTCGTCATGGAGACCACCTCTGGCGCGATTCTGAAACAAGAAACCGGAGCGGCGGCAGGGTCGATGGTCCCGGCCCGCGACAATCCTGATCAGCTCGCACCTGGGCAGCAGTCTCGGCGCTAGGCGTTGCCGGCCGGGCCGGTCACGGTGACGGTCACATCCAGGGTGCCGGGGTGGACGGTGAGGGTGAAGCCGCTGCTGGTGCTGACGCCGGCCCCGCCCTCGGCCGGAACCGTGGCCCCGCCGCGGCCCGGATACGAGATCACCACCCCGGTCAGGTCGCAGTCGGCGTGTTTCACCGTCACCGGCACGTCCCGGACCACCACCTCGGCCCCGGGATGCCCGCAGGCGGCCCGGAATTCAGCCGGCACCGCCGACAGATTGTCTGGCATGAATCTCCCGCAGGCGACGATGATGATTCCGGTCAGAGCGACGGCCGCCACGGGGAGGCCCGCGTGGCCGGCCAATCTGTTCATACCCACTACGACGCGGCAGTCCCCGGTCAGGTTGGGCCGGAGGCTGGAACACCATCCGGCCGGATCAGCAACGTGCCCTCATTCGCCGGACCCCTCGCCTCCCTATGCTGAAGCGCGTCATCAGTGACAAGAGTGACCTCACCTGACTCGCCGTCATCCTGGCGTCACTACCGCGTGCTCTCAGTGTTTGTCGTTTACAATCGTCAGTGACTCGAGCCTGCGGACCAGGGCCGATCCGGAGGCCGGGTGAGGGGTTGGGATGTCACGGGGACAGACGGTTGGAGAGCATTGTGAGTAGTCCATTGTCGGCCTCCGCCAAGGCGCCGGCGGCCAGCGGCCCACTGCTGACCGGGCCCGCGGTCCGCACGTCACTGGGTGACGTGGTGGCCGAGCGGCTCCGCGAGGCCATTCTCAGCTCGGAGCTGACCCCCGGCCAGCACCTTCGTGAAGAGCAGATCTCGGAATCGCTCGACGTCAGCCGGGGCCCGGTGCGGGACGCCTTCCTCATCCTGGAGCGCGAGGGCCTGGTCACGCTGTCGCGGCACCGCGGGGCCACGGTCGTGCAGCTCACGGTGGAGGACTTCGGCGAGGTCTACAGCCTCCGCTCGGTCATCGAGGAACTGGCCGTCCGGCTGGCCATCCGCCGCCGTGACGAGGCCGACCTGCAAGCGCTGGAGCAGTCCCTGGCCGACCTGCGGGCGGGCATGAAGCGAAAGATCACCGAGCAGGTGGCGGCCCAGCTCGATGTGAACTTCCACGACAACATCTTCCGCGCCGCCCATCACGACCGCCTGTACCGGAGCTGGTCCAGCATCCGCATGCAGGTGCACTGGTTCCTGCTGTTGCGCACCGTGGCCAGCCAGGACTGGCGCGAAGGCATGATCACCAGCCACAGCCGGATCCTGGAGCTGATCCGCAGCGGTGACGAGCCCGAGGCGGTCACCGCGATCGGCGAGCACATCCGGGCCGCCTACAACCGGATCTGGCCCGCGCTGATCGAGCAGCAGGACGACCGCCAGGCCGCCTCCGACGCCAAGCAGCGCGCCGAGTCCTACCTGCTCAGCTGATTTTTTACCGAGACCGGCCAGCACCCGCCGTACTCCGGTCCCCCCTCCGCCACTGTCCCGCGGCCGAGTCAATGTACGTAATGATCCCTCTGCTGACACTCTTGGGTACGCAGAGGGATCATTGCTTACATTCAATACCGAGCTATGAAGCGCGTCGTCTCACTCGCGATCTGGGCCAGCTGACGGGACGGGTCCTCATCCCGGGCCATCACCACCCGCAGCGACGCCGCCGGCAGCGCCGCCGCCGTGGCCTCGGCCAGTTCGAGCGGGTGCACGGGATCACGCGGTGCCCCCAGCACCAGCGCGGGCTGCGTGACGAGCCGGAGCGCGGCCGCGCCCGGACTCGGCGCCGAGCGCGGCATCCGGTCCAGCCGGACCGCCCGCTCGACCGCGTAGGGCGCGGTGAACTGCCCCCGCAAGCTGGCCACCCCGGACTCCGACACCGCCCGCACCTCCTGGCAGGCATCGCTGCGCTCGAACCGGGCCAGCCCTTCCCGCGGCCCGTGCCGCCGCAGCAGATCGGCCATCAGCGGGTACGCGGCCAGATTGGGCGGCACCGGCCGGTCCAGCCAGGCGGGCCGGACCAGGGCCAGCGCCGTCACCCGGTCCGGATAGCGCCGGGCCAGGTTCAGCGCGATCCCCGCCCCCATCGACACTCCCACCACGATCGCTGGACCGGTCACGCACAGCCGGTCCAGCAGGGCCACGGCGTCGTCGGCCAGCCCGTCGAAGCTGAACGCGTCGTCCGGCCCGATGTAGCCGGTGGCGCCGTGGGCCCGCAGGTCAGGTGCGATACGACGCAGGCCGGGGCGGCGGTCCAGGAGCGCCCAGGGCTGGGCGCAGTCGCCGCCCAGACCGTGCAGCAGCAGGACCGGCCGCCGGGCCAGGCGGGCCGGCCCGCGCGGGCCGGTGCCGTCGAGCCGGAAGTGGGCGTTCCGGGCGTAGCGGGCCGCCTCGAGCCGGACCGGCTCCGGGCGAGCGGGCTCCGGGCGGGTGGGCGGCAGGCGCGCGGGCGGCACGGCGGTCACCTCCGCGGCTCGGGCACCCGCAGGCAGACGCCTTCCGCCTCCGCGTGGGCCAGCAGGAAATCCCGGACCCGGGCCACGTCGTCTTCGGCCGCGTCCTGGACGATCAGCGGGGTCCCGGCGGGCATCCCGGCCAGCAGCCGGAAGATCAGCCCGTAGTTCAGCTTCCCGGTCCCGGCCGCCGCGTACCCGGACACCACCACGTCCTTGGCGTGCACGCAGAAGATCGACCTGGCCAGCAGGCCGGCCGCCTCGGTCAGGATGGCGTCCTGCCGCCCGGCCGTGGCCACCGTGACCAGGTTGGCCGGATCGAAGATGACGCCGATCAGCCCGGCGTCGCCGCCCAGCTCGTCCAGGAGCCGGCCGGCCCGGGCCGCGTCGGAGATGACGTTGCCCGGCTCGGGCTCGATGCCCAGCCGCACGCCGGCCGCGGCCGCCGCGGGCAGCAGCCGGTCCAGGCTGGCCCGCAGGTCCTGCCAGGCCGCGGGCTCGTCGTTGCCGGGATGGCGGTGCCACATGTTGTCCGGGTCCCGGCTCCCGGTGCACAGCGTGACCGCGGTGGCGCCCAGCTCGGGGGCCCGCCCGATCAGCGCCACCGCCGCCTCGGTCTGGGTGCCGCGGACCACCGGATCGGGATGGATCATGTTGTAGGAGGCGGACAGGCCCCAGATGCCGAGGCCCCGGTGGTCAAAGGGCCGCCGGATCGCGTCGAAATCCAGTGCGCCCAGCTGGCCGGCCGCGGGCAGGGTCGGCAGCCCGGCCGCGGACAGGTTGAGCTGGACCAGGCCGAAGCCCGCCCCGGCCACCGCCGCGGCCGCCTCGTCCGCGCTGGACCGGGGGAAGGTCCGGGCGAAGATCCCCAGCTCGGGCCGGCCGGTCACGGGGCAACCTCGGCGCCGGACCGGGCTGCGCTCGCGGCGACCGCCTCGATCAGCCGCAGCGCCTGCACGCCGTCCTCGGCCGACGGGTCAGTGGCGCCGTCGGCCCGGACCGCCTCGGCGAACGCTTCGGCCTGCCGCTGGTAGGCGTCGGCCGCCCCGTACTCGGGCGACCGCCAGGTGGTGTCCTCCTCGGTGAACACCCGCACCGAGCTGGCCCGGCGGAAGAACGGGAACGCCGAGCGCACGCTGACGTGCCCGCGTTCGCCGTAGATCTCGAAGCCCTCGGAGTAGTCCGAGTGCACGTTGGCGCTGATCTCGAAGCTGGCCAGCCCGCCGCCGGCCAGCTGGCCGCTGCCGTGCCAGCTGAAGTCGGGGCCGATGTGGGCCACCCGGGCCTGGACCGCGGCCACGTCACCGGCCAGGTAGCGCAGGGTGTCGAACACGTGCGCGCCGTGGGTGGCGAGCAGGTAGCGCTGCCGGTCGGCCTTGAACTCGGCTTCGTGACGGCGCACGTCCTCGTCCACCACCGTGTACGGGAACAGGGTCTGCTCGGTGGGCGGCCGCAGCCTGGAGTGCACCCGGTACCAGCAGCTGACGCTGAGCACCGGGCCGATCCCGGCCACCGCCCGCCGCGCGTAGTTGATGCCCGGGTCGTGCCGCCGCATCGCGCCGATCTGCACCTTGAGCCCGCGGCCGGCCGCCAGCCGGGCCAGCTCGGCGGCCTGCTCGCTGGTGCTGGCGGCGGGCTTCTCCAGCAGCACGTGCTTGCCGGCGGTCAGGGCCTCGGTCCCGACCGGCAGGTGGAAGCGGTCCGGGACCGCGATCAGCACGGCTTCGATGTCCTGGGCCAGCAGGTCGCTGACCTCGGTGAAGCTGGGGACCCCGTACCGGGCGCCCACGCCCTTGGCCAGGGCCGGGCTGCGGTCGCTGACGCCGCCCAGGGCGATGGTCCCGGCCTTGGCCAGGGCCGGGAGGTGCGCGACCTGGGCGATCCGGCCGCAGCCGATCACCCCCAGCCGCAGCGGGACATCATCAAGGCTCATAGGGCTGCTCCTGCGGGAGTACGGCTGCCGTTCAGATCGGGAAGGTAGGACGCGCCCAGCGCGCCCGCGTCGGCGCCGCAGGTGGCCAGGCCGACCGGGGGAGCGGCGACGACGTTGCTGAGCGGGGTGGCTTCGGCCAGGGTCCGCCGGGCCGGGATGAGGACCAGGTCGGTGGCCCCGGCGGCCAGGCCGCCGCCCAGCAGGACCAGGTCCGGGTTGAGCACCGGGACCAGCCGGGCCACGGCCCGGCCGACCGCCTCGCCCGCCGCGGCCAGGGCCTGGACGGCTTCGGGTGCGCCGCCCCGGGCCGCCGCCACCACGTCTTCGGCGGTGGGGCTACCCCCGCCGGGTCCGGCCAGTCCGGCCCGGCCCGCGGCCCGGGCCACGGCCGGTCCGCTGGCGTAGACCTCCAGGCAGCCGCGCCCGCCACACGGGCAGGACGGTCCATTGGATATCGAAGGTAGGTGCCCCAGCTCCCCGGCCAGGCCCGCGGCCCCGGTGAGCAGGCGATCAGAGGCGACGATGCCGCCGCCCACGCCGGTACCCAGGGTCAGCATGACCAGCATCCGGGCCTGCTGGCCGGACCCGGCCCGGGCCTCGGCCAGGGCGGCCGCGTTGCCGTCGTTGTCGACGGCCACCGGCAGCCCGAGCCGCTGTTCCAGGTCGCGGCGCAGCGGCACGCCGGCCACACCAAGGTTGGCCGCGGTGATCAGCTGCTCCCGGTCGGCCGAGAGCCAGCCCGCCACGGCCAGGCCCACCGCCTGGACCGGACGCGGGCCCGTGGCCTGCTGGCACTGGGTCACCACCTGGTCCAGCAGGGCCAGCACGGCCGGGTACCCGCGGGCCGTGTGCCGGACCGCGGCCCGGTGCCGCACGCCACCCGGGCCGGTGACCACGGCCCGGACCGTGCTGCCGCCCAGGTCGAGGCCGATCACCACGGCCCGCTCCGTCCCAGAAACCCGCTTCGTCCCAGAAACCTCCTGCGTCCCAGGGGCCCCTTCCGGCTCGGTGGCCGGCTTGGTCATGCCTGCGCCAGCTCGGACAGCACCGCCTCCAGGCCGGGGGCCAGGGCGGCCGCGGCCGCGGTCCCGGGCGCCGGGGGCACCGGCGGCCGGACGCCGCCCAGGTCCACGCCGCTGCGCTGCCCGGCCAGCTGCTTGGCCACCGGGATCCAGGCCACCGGGCTGCCCGGGCAGGCATCGACCAGCTGCCGCAGGAAGTCCAGGGCCGGGGCCAGGATGGCATCGCCCTGCTCCGGATCGCCCGCCTTGGCCGCCGCGTAGGCCGCCACCAGGTGCTCGGGCAGCAGGTTGGCCAGGCCGCAGATGCCGCCCGAGGCGCCCAGGCCGACCGCTTCGACCAGGCGTGCCTCCGAGCCGACCATGACGTTGGCCCCGGCCGCCAGCACGGCCTTGGTGTTGCCGATGTCGCCGCTCGAGTCCTTCACCCCCCACAGCGACGGCCCGGCCAGGGCGCTGATGGCCTCGACCGGGACCGGCGGCCCGAACACCGGGATGTGGTACAGCAGCACCGGGTGGCGGCTGGCCGCGAGCACCGGTTCCATGAACCGGCGCAGGTCGTCGGCGGCCAGCGGCCGGAAGTAGTAGGGGGGCAGCACCATGATCGCGGTCGCGGGCAGGTCGTTGACCGCGGCCACGAACTCCAGCACGGCGTCCAGGCTGGACTCGGTGACCGCCGGGATCAGCGACGTCCCCGGCACCGCGTCCGGCAGCGAGGCCAGCACGGCCAGCCGCTCGCGCAGGCTGAGCGACGGTCCCTCGCCGGTGCTGCCGAACGGGACCAGCCCGTCGACACCCCGCCCGGCCAGCCACTGGGCGAACGCCCCGAAGGCCCCGGTGTCGACGTGTCCCTGGCGATCGAAGGGGGTGAGCAGCGGAACGTAGACGCCGGAAATCACGGTGGGTCCCCTCTGTGCGGTGCGCGGGCGCGCGGGCGATGCGTTGACTAGACCATAGCTAACTGATAATTGTCAACAGGTGACGATCGCCCCGGAAGGCACCCCCAGCCATGGGGGACAGCAGGTCAGCGGCCGCTTCGCCCCGCCCGACCTGGAAGCGTTCACCACGGCCGCCCTGGCCGCCCTGGGAGCACCCGCCGGTACGGCCGGCCGGGTCGCTGCCTCGCTCGTGCTGTCCAACCTCGTCGGCCACGACTCGCACGGGATCATCCGGCTCGTCCAGTACGCCGGCTGGGTCGCCGACGGCCAGATCCGGCCCACCGCCCAGCCCGAGATCAGCCAGCGGCGCCAGGCGATGGCCGTCATCGACGGCCACTGGGGGTTCGGCCAGTCCGCGGCCCGGCTCGCGGTGCAGGTGGTGGCCGAGGCCGCCCAGGCCAGCGGGGTGGCCGCGGTGACCATCCGCGACTGCAACCACGTCGGCCGCCTGGGCGAGTACGTGACCGACCTGGCCGCGGGCGGCCTGGCCGGCCTGGCCTTCTGCAACGCCGGGCCGGTGGTGGCGCCGTTCGGCGGGGCCGGGCGGGCCCTGGGCACCAACCCCTTCGCCTGGGCCGCGCCCGGTGGCCCGCAAGGCCCGCTGGTGGTCGACTTCTCCACCGCCGGCGTGGCCGAGGGCAAGCTCAGGCTGGCCGCGGCCGACGGCCGCCCGGTGGCCGAGGGCCTGATCGTGGACGCGGCCGGCCGCCCGTCCACCAACGCCGACGACTTCTACGCGGGCGGGGCCCTGCTGCCGTTCGGCGGGCACAAGGGCTCGGGCCTGAGCGTCATGATCGAGCTGCTCGGCGGCCTGCTCACCGGCATGGGCACCGCGCCCACCCCGGGCTACGCGGGCGGGAACGGCACCGTGATGATCGCCCTGCGGGTGGACGCGTTCGCCGACACCGGGTCCTACGCCGCCGGCGCCGAGCAGTTCCGCGAGCGGCTGGTCACGACCGGGCGCGGGGCCGCCCCGGGCCCGGTGCTGCTCCCGGGTGAGGTCGAAGCCCGCACCGGCCAGGAACGGCTGCGTGACGGCATCCCGGTCAGCCCGGCCGTGCTGGCCTCGATCTACGCGGTCACCGACCCGCTGGGCGTGACCCGGCCGGGCCCGCTTCCCGACGGCACCGGCCGGTGACCCGGTGACCGCGCTGGACCGCACGTCGCTGCGCGGCGTGTGGGGGACGGTGCTGCTGCCGCTGGACGCGGCCGGCCGGATCGACGTGGGCCGGCTCCGGCGCGAGCTGGACGTGCTCACCGCGGCCGGCCTGGACGGCATCTACGCCCACGGCACCGCCGGTGAGTTCCACGAGCTCGGCGAGGACGAGTGGGACCTGGTCAGCGGGCTGGTGGCCGAGTACGCGCTCGCGGCCGGCCTGCCGTTCCAGCTGGGCGCGGGCCACATGAGCGCCCACCTCAGCCGGGACCGGGTCCGCCGGGCGGCCCGGCTCGGGCCCGGCGCCATCCAGGTCATCCTGCCCGACTGGGTGCCCACCCCGCCGGCCGGGGCGGTGGCCGCCGTCGCTGGCCTGGCCGACGCGGCCGGGGGCATCCCGCTCGTGCTGTACAACCCGCCGCACGCCAAGACCCGGCTCGGCCCCGGCACCCTGATCCGCCTGGCCGACGAGGTGCCGCAGCTGATCGGGATCAAGGTGGCGGGCGGGGACGCCGGCTGGTACCAGGCCATGCGCCCGGTGACGGCCCGGCTGGCCGTGTTCGTGGCGGGCCACACGCTGGCCTCGGGCCTGGCCCAGGGCGCGGCCGGCTCCTACTCCAACGTGGCCTGCCTGAGCCCGGCCGGCGCGGTCGCCTGGTACCAGCTGATGACCGCCGACCCCGACCGCGCCGCCGACGTGGAGGTCCGCCTGCGGAGCTTCCTGGACCGGCACATCATGCCGTTCCAGCAGCGCGGCCTGGCCAACCCGGCCCTGGACAAGGCCCTGGCCCACATCGGCGGCTGGGCCGACATCGGCACCCGGGTCCGCTGGCCCTACCAGGGCGTGCCCGAGGACGAGGCCATCGCCCTGCGCCCGCTGGCCCGCGCGGCCGTCCCCGAGCTCTTCCCCCCGGCGGTCAGGGTTCGATGATCGCTTTCAGGCAGCTGGTGTCGCCGGACACCGCGGCCAGCGCGTCGCCGTAGCCGGCCAGCCCGAACCGGTGGGTGATGATCCCTTCGGTCCGGACCCGCCCGGCCCGCAGCATGCGCAGGGCCCGGTCGAAGCTGAACGCCTGCGAGAACGAGCCCTTGACCGTCAGCTCGCGCCGGAACACGTCGTACGGGCTGACCGGCCACACCGCCTGCTCCGGGGTGACCCCGTAGACCAGCACGGTCCCGCCGATGGCGGTCAGCGGCGGGCACTGCTCCAGCACGGCCGGCACCCCGGTGGCGTCGATCACCACGTCGAACCCGTCCGGGGCCTGGTCCCGCAGCCGCCGCGCGGTCTGCTCGGGCGCGGCCCGCGAGGCCAGCACGGTCTGCGCGCCCCAGCCCGCGGCCAGCTCCAGCTTGGCCGCGGTCGGCGCGGCCACCGTGACCCGGGCCGCGCCCGCCGCGCTCAGCAGCTGGGCCA
The DNA here is from genome assembly GCA_036495425.1 of Streptosporangiaceae bacterium. Lineage (GTDB taxonomy): Bacteria > Actinomycetota > Actinomycetes > Streptosporangiales > Streptosporangiaceae > Bog-532. The sequence goes on from DASXMW010000206.1 coordinate 21,606, forward strand.
GGATGAGCCCGGTCGGGCCCGCCCCGAAGATCAGCGCGTCGCAGCCCGCCCGGGGCGCCAGCACGTCGATGCCGTGCAGGGCGCAGGCGGTCGGCTCGGCCAGCACGGCCACGTCCGGGCCCAGGTCGCCGGCGGGGTGGCAGTTGACCGCGGGCACGCTGAGGTACTCGGCGAAGCCGCTGTCCTCGAACACGCCCATGGCCCGCAGCGAGGCGCAGAAGGCGGGCCGGGCCTGGCGGCACATGGCGCAGGTGCCGCAGGAGACCATGTTGTCCACCGCCACCAGCGTCCCGGGCGCCGGGCCGCTGGCTCCGCCGTCGCCCGCGTCCGGGCCGGCCCGGTCCACCTCACCGATCACCTCGTGCCCGGGCACCAGCGGGTAGACGTGGCCGAACTCGCCGTGGTGCAGGTGCACGTCGGTGCCGCAGACCCCGGCCGCCCGCACCCGGACCCGGACCTCGCCCGGACCCGGCTCCGGATCGGGCAGGTCGGCCAGCTGCCAGTGCTCGGGTTCGGTGTAGCGGATGGCCTTCACGAAGTGGTCACCTGCACTCGGGTCTTGAGCCCAGCGCCGCGCCGGGTCGCTTCGATGGCCGCCGCCGTCCCGGACAGCGGCAGCGGCGGCCC
>DASXMW010000207.1:0-11856 GCA_036495425.1 Streptosporangiaceae bacterium
CGAACCGGGATTTGGTCCGCCGCACGCCCTTGGCCACGGCCCGCACCTTGCCCGTCTTGCGGGTCAGCACGGTGACGATGTGGTCGGCCTCGCCGAGCTTCTGCTGGCGCAGCACCACCCCGTCGTCCCGGTACAGCTGCAATTTTCCTCCGGGGGAGCGACCCCCCGTACCCCCCGGTGCGCTGCGCGCCCGCGCGGTGGTACCTGCCGTAGTACCGGCCACTCACCGGGCCTGACGGGCCCGGTTCGCTAGGCCGGTTAGTTCGTCTCATCGTAACCCGCGGGGCCGGGGCAAGCCGGGTTCAGCTGTGGGCCGTAGGGTGGCGCTGATGAGCGAGTTCGGGTTCGGGATCGTGGGGGCCGGGACGGTGGCGGCCTTTCACGCCGGGGCCTTGGCCCTGCTGCCGCGGGCGCGGCTGGTGGCCGTGGCCGATCTGGATCAGGGGCGGGCGCGGGAGTTCGCGGTCAAGCACGGGTGCGTGGCTGCGCCGGACCTCGACGCTCTGCTGGCCCGGGACGACGTCGACCTGGTGGCGGTGTGCGTGCCCAGCGGACGGCACGCCGAGGTGGGCGTCCGGGCCGCCGCGGCCGGCAAGCACCTGGTCATCGAGAAACCCATCGACGTCAGCCTGGACGCGGCCGACCGGCTCATCGCCGCGGCCGAAGCCGCGGGGGTGGCGGTCACGGTGATCTCCCAGCACCGGTTCGACCCCGGCCTGGTCGAGCTGCGCCGGCTCATCGACAGGGGCGCGCTCGGGCGGCTGCTGCTCGGGCAGGCCAGCACCAAGTGGTGGCGGGGCCAGGATTACTACGACAGCGCGGACTGGCGCGGCACCTGGGCCATGGACGGCGGGGCCCTGATGAACCAGGGCATCCACTACGCCGACCTGCTGGCCTGGTGCCTGGGCCCGGTGGCCGAGGTCAGCGCGATCACCGCGACCCAGGCCCATCAGATGGAGGCCGAGGACTGCGCGCTGGCCACGGTCCGGTTCACCTCGGGCGCGGTCGGCACCATCACCGCCAGCACATCGGTGGTGCCGGGGTTCGCCCAGCGGCTCGAGATCAGCGGCACCGCAGGCTCCGCCATCATCGAAGACGGTCTGCTGGTCTACCAGGGATTCCGTGGCGGCCGGGAGGTGACCGCCGCCGCCGACGGGGCGGGCGCGGCGGCCAGCGCGACCGACCTGGGCGCGGCCGCGCACGCGGCCCAGGTGGCCGACCTGCTGACCGCGATCGACCAGGGCCGGCCACCCGCGGTTACCGTGGCCGACGCCCGGGCCACGCTGGAGCTGGTGTGCGCCGTCTACCAGTCGGCGCGGGAAGGACGGCCGGTGACGCTGCGATGACGGTGATCCTGAGCGGGTTCGCGGACGAGATCTCGGCCGACCTGGACACTCAGCTGGAGGTCCTGGCCGCCCAGTCCATCCGCCACCTGGAACTGCGCAGCGTCTGGTCGGTCAATGTCGCTGACTTCGATGACCAGCAGGTGGCCCGGATCCGGCGGGCCCTGGACCAGGCCGGGGTGGCAGTATCGGCCGTCGGCTCGCCCATCGGCAAGATCCCGGTCGACGCCCCGCTGGGCCCGGAGCTGGACCGGCTGCGCCGCATCGCCGACATCGCGGCCGCGCTGGGCACCCCGCTGGTGCGGGTGTTCTCGTTCTTCGTGCCCAGGGGGCGTAGTCCGGCGGAGTTCAGCGGGCCGGTGCTGGACCGGATGGCCGCGCTGGCCGGGATCGCCGAAGAGCGCGGCCTGGTCCTGGCCCACGAGAACGAGAAGGAGATCTACGGGGACGTGCCGGGCCGGTGCGCGGAGATCATCCGCGAGGTCGGGTCGCCGGCGCTCCGCGCCACGTTCGACGCGGCCAACTTCGTCCAGTGCGGGGTGGCCCCGCACACCGAGGCCTACCCCCAGCTCGCCCCGTACATCGAGTATCTGCAGGTCAAGGACGCCCTGGCCGCCACCGGCGCGGTGGTACCGGCGGGGATGGGTGACGGCCAGGTGCGTCTGACCCTGGCCGCGCTGGCCGAAGCCGGGTTCGCCGGCTTCGTCTCGCTGGAACCGCACCTGGCGGTGGCCGGGCGGTTCGGTGGCTTCAGCGGGCCAGAGGAATTCACCCGGGCCGCCAGCGCCCTCAAGGGGCTGCTGGACGGCCTGGGCATGTCCTGGTGCTAGCGGGGTCCGCGTCCTAGCGGGTGCGGTTGACCGCCGAGAGCACGGCCCGCATCGAGGCGCTGGTGGTGTCGGCGTCGACGCCCACCCCCCACAGGGTCCGGCCGTCGATCTCGCACTCCACGTAGGCGGCGGCCTGGGCGTCCGACCCGGCCGAGAGCGCGTGCTCGGTGTAATCGAGGACCCGGACCTTCACGCCGACCCCGCCCAGGGCGTCGCAGAACGCCGAGATCGGCCCGTTGCCGGAACCCTCGATCTGCCGGGCCTCGCCGTCCACGCTGACCTCGGCGGTGAGCACGTGCTTGGACTCGACCACCGAGGAGGCGCGGTGGCCGAGCAGGCCCACCGGGCCGCCGGACAGGTACTCGGCCGAGAACTTGGCCCACATCTCGGCCGCGGTGACCTCGCCGCCCTCGTCGTCGGTGGCGACCTGAACGACCCGGGAGAACTCGATCTGGAGCCGCCGGGGCAGGTCGAGCTGGTGCTCGGCCTTCATGATGTAGGCCACGCCGCCCTTGCCGGACTGGGAGTTGACCCGGATCACGGCCTCGTAGGAGCGGCCCACGTCGTGGGGGTCGATGGGCAGGTAGGGCACGGCCCAGGGGTAGTCGGCGAACGGCACGCCGGCGTCCCTGGCTTCCTGCTCGAGGGCTTCGAAGCCCTTCTTGATCGCGTCCTGGTGCGAGCCGGAGAACGCGGTGTAGACCAGGTCGCCCGCGTACGGGTGGCGCGGGTGGACCGGAAGCTGGTTGCAGTACTCGACGGTGCGCCGCACCTCGTCGATGTCGGAGAAGTCGATCATCGGGTCGATGCCCTGGCTGAACAGGTTCAGGCCCAGCGTGACCAGGCAGACGTTGCCGGTCCGTTCGCCGTTGCCGAACAGGCAGCCCTCGACCCGGTCCGCGCCGGCCATCACGGCCAGCTCGGCGTCGGCCACCGCGGTGCCGCGGTCGTTGTGGGTGTGCACCGACAGGCAGACGTTCTCGCGCCGGGTGAACTGGCGGCTCATCCACTCGATCTGGTCGGCGTAGGCGTTGGGGGTGGACCGCTCGACCGTGCACGGAAGGTTGAAGATGATCTCCCGGCCCGGCTCGGGCTGCCACAGGCCGGACACGGCCTCGCAGACCTCGATGGAGAAGTCGAGCTCGGTGTCCATGAAGATCTCGGGCGAGTACTCGTAGCCGAAGGCCGTGCCGGGCAGGAGCCGCTCGGCGTGCCGCAGCACGGAAATCGTGCCGTCGGTGGCCAGCGCCCTGGTCTCCTCCCGGCTGGCCCGGAAGACCACCTTGCGGAACAGCGGGGCGCAGGCGTTGTAGAGGTGCACGGTGGCGCGCGGCGCGCCGACCAGGGACTGGACGGTCCGCTCGATCAGGTCGTCGCGGGCCTGGGTCAGCACCGAGATCTGCACGTCATCGGGGATCTTGCCGCCCTCGATGAGCTCGCGTACGAAGTCGAAGTCGGTCTGGCTGGCCGAGGGGAAGCCGACCTCGATCTCCTTGTAGCCCATGGCCACCAGGAGGTCGAACATCTTCCGCTTGCGGGCCGGGCTCATCGGGTCGATCAGGGCCTGGTTGCCGTCGCGCAGGTCGGTGGAGAGCCAGCGCGGGGCCTTGGTGATCGCGCTGCCCGGCCAGGTGCGGTCGGCCAGGTCGACCGGCGGGAAGGGGCGGTAGCGCTCGATCGGCATGCCGCTGGCCAGCTGCCGGATGTCTCCGGTACCCACCGAATGGGCGCGGGGATTAGGTACGTCGTTCGGCACGCCGGACGCGTGCGTCTGCTGGGAAGTCATGGGAAGTGCTGCTCCTCGTCGAGGCTGCTGCGGGGACCCGGCCGGGGTATCGGCCGCGATCTGGCCAGCGGTCACGCGAAATCTCCGCGGCGAGGGAGCAGGCCGTTATCGGCCCTCGCCGCGGCGGCTAAGCAGAAGCAGCCCGCGCATGATGAGAGAGAGTTTATCAGTCCTGGGGAGTTCCGTCCGGGGGGACGACCCCCCTGGACCCCCCGGAACCCGGGCTGCGGTACCTCGCCGCACCACCGGCCACTCGCCCGAGCCTCCGGCCCGGGACTCGCTGGGCCGGTCAGACCGGCTCGCCGTAACACGCGTCCACTCCTGGCCAGCGCTCTGGAGCGGGGTGGTACCGGAGGGGGAAGCGGAGTACGGGGGGTGCTGGCCGGTCACGGGAAATAATCGGTCGCTATTTCCGGGGGCTTGGTGTTTGGCTGGCGGGGTGCTGATCGAGCGGTTTGATCCGGAGGCGGACGAGGCTTCCACGCGGGCCTGGTATGCGCTGTACGCGGCGGGGGCGCCGGTGGACGAGCCGGGCGGGCCGCCCATGTCACCGGGGGTGTGGATGGGGCTGAAGGCCCACGGCTGGTGTGCCGAGCCGCGCGAGAACTGGCTGGCTGTGGCCGGGCCCGGCGGCGCGCTGCTGGGCGGGTACTCGCTGGAGCTGCCCGACCGGGAGAACCAGACCCGGGCCAACCTGTCCCTGCTGGTGGCCCCGGACCGGCGGCGGGCCGGGCTGGGCAGCACGCTGCTCCGGCACGCCCGGGCCCGCGCCGCCGAACTGGGCCGCCGCACCACGACCAGCCTGGTCCTGGAGGGCACCCCCGGCGACGGGTTCGCCCGGGCCCACGGCGCCGCCGCCGAACTGGTCGAGGCCCGGCGGACCCTGGACGTCGCGGCCATCCCGGCCGGGCACCTGGCCCGGCTGCGGTCCTCGGCCGAGGCCGCGGCGGCCGGCTACACCCTGGTGATCTGGGAGAACCTGACCCCGGACCAGTGGCTGGAGCCGGTGGCCCGGCTGAACGACGCCATGGCCGACGCCCCGCACGGCGAGGGCGAGGAGCCTCAGGTCTGGGACGCCGGCCGGGTCCGCCTGGTCGACCAGTACAGCGTGGACGAGGGCCTGCGCCGCTACTCGGTAGCCGCCGTCGCCACCGCGACCGGCGAACTGGCCGCCCTGACCCAGCTGGCCGTCGAGGCCCCCACCCCGGACTGGGGCCACCAGGAGCTGACCGCGGTCGCCCGCCCCCACCGCGGCCACCGCCTGGGCCTGCTGACCAAGGTGGCCATGCTGGAGCTGGTGGCGGCCCGGGAACCCCAGGTGGCGTTCATCGAGACCTGGAACGGCGAAGCCAACGCCCACATGGTGGCGATCAACGAGATGCTCGGCTTCCGCCAGACCGGCCGCGTCACCGCCTGGCTTCTCCCCACCACCCCGGCTCCGGCCCACGGCGACTCCGGCGAGCGGAGTGAGGCCGTCGGTCAGTCGTAGAAGCCGAGGCGGCGGAGCTCTTTGGGGTTGCGCTGCCAGTCCTTGGCCACCTTGACGCGCAGGTCGAGGTAGACCCGGGTACCGAGCAGGGCCTCGATCTGCTGGCGGGCCCGGCTGCCGACGTCCTTCAGGCGGGCGCCCTTGGTGCCGATGACGATGGCCTTCTGGCTGGGGCGCTCGACGTACATCTCGGCGTAGACGTCGGTGAGGTCCTCCTGCCCGTCCCGCGGCTTCATCTCCTCGACCACGACCGCGATCGAGTGGGGGAGCTCCTCGCGGACGCCTTCCAGGGCCGCCTCGCGGATCAGCTCGGCCACCAGGTAGCGTTCGGGCTCGTCGGTCAGCTCGCCGTCGGGGTAGAGCGGCACGCCCTCGGGCAGGTGCTTGACCAGCACGTCGGCCAGCACGTCGAGGTTGTAGCCGGTGACCGCGGAGACCGGGACCACGTCGGCCCACTCCCCCAGCTCGGCCACGGCCGCCAGCTGGGCCAGCACCCGGGCCGGGGGGACCTCGTCGGTCTTGGTCACGATGGCCACCACCGGGGTGCGCTTGATCCCGGCCAGCTCGCGGGCCAGGTAGCGGTCGCCGGGGCCGACCGGGTCGCCGGCCGGGACGCAGAAGCCGATCACGTCGACCTCGGTCAGGGTGGAGCGGACCAGGCTGTCCAGCCGCTCCCCGAGCAGGGTGCGCGGCTTGTGCAGGCCGGGGGTGTCGACCAGGATCAGCTGGGCGTCGGGCCGGTGCACGATGCCGCGGATGACCCGCCGGGTGGTCTGTGGCCGGCTGCTGGTGATCGCCACCTTGGTGCCGACCAGCGCGTTGGTCAGGGTGGATTTGCCGACGTTGGGCCGCCCGGCGAACGCCGCGAAGCCCGAGCGGAAGGGGCCTGCGGGTTCGCCGGAGCTGGTGGCATCGGCGGGGCTGGCGGGGCTGTCGTGCATCAGGTCTCGCTCAGGGCTTCAGGGTGTCGCGTACGGTCCCGTCCGGACCGGCCAGGAAAACGATGGCGGCCGGGCCGAGGTCGCGCACGGCGGCCAGGTCGCCGGAGTCGGGCTGGTCCGCGTCGCTGACCAGGGCCGCCGCTTCCAGGGCGGACGCGCCGCTGGACACCGCCATGGCCACGGCCAGACGGAGCGCGGACAGCTGCAGCGAGGGCAGGGCCACCGCGGCGGCCGCGTAGGTGCGGCCGGTCTCGTCCCGGACGGCCGCCCCTTCGGCGGACGCCACCCGGGCCCGCGTGGACCGGGCCAGTGTAATGATCTTCAGGTCCTCGGGACTCAGTTCCGCGTCGCTCACCCGTCGAGTGTAGGCGGCCAGGCCGATCAGGACGCGGACCGTTCGGCTTCGTCGCTCGGCTGTGCAGCCTCTGGCACCCGTTCGACCAGCACGGTGCCGATGCGGTTGCGGCGCCCGGACAGGTTCTCGGCGGTCAGCCGGAGCCCGCCCACGGTGCCTTCCGACCCGGCGATCGGCACCCGCCCCAGGGCGTGGGCCAGCAGGCCGCCCACGGTCTCCACGTCTTCGGCCTCGATGGTGACGCCGAAGATCTCGGCCAGCTCGTCCACTGACAGCCGGGCCGCGACCCGGGCCACGTCCGGGGACAGCCACTCCACCGGCGGCCGCTCCTGGTCGTACTCGTCGGTGATCTCGCCGACGATCTCCTCCAGAATGTCCTCGATGGTGACCAGGCCGGCCGTGCCGCCGTACTCGTCGATGACGATGGCCACATGGATCTGCTGGGACTGCATCTGGCGCAGCAGTTCGTCGATGGGCTTGCTCTCCGGCACGTAGGTGGCCGGGCGCATGACCTCCCCGACCGGGGCCGAGCCCGCCGCGTCCAGGTGCTCGTGGGTCCAGGCCACGATGTCCTTGAGGTAGGCGATGCCGACCACGTCGTCTTCGTTCTCGCCGGCCACCGGGATGCGGGAGAAGCCGCTGCGCAGGTGCAGGGACAGGGCCTGGTCCACGGTCTTGTCGCGGTCGATGAAGACCATCTCGGTCCGCGGCACCATGACCTCGCGGACGATGGTGTCGCCCAGCTCGAACACGGACCGGACCATCTCGCGCTCGCCGGGCTCGATGACGCTGCGCTGCTCGAGGAAGTCGACCAGGCCGCGCAGCTCGGACTTGCCGGTCAGCGGGCTGGCCGCGGTGCCGCGGCCGCGGGTGAGCACGCTGCCCGCGGCGACCAGCAGCCGGGGCACCGGGCCCAGGATCACGCCCAGCGGGTAGAGCACGGTGGCCGCGCCCAGGGCCACCCGTTCGGCGCCGCGGCGGCCCAGCGGCACCGGGCTGATCCCGACCACCAGGTACCCGACCACGACCATGACCGCCAGCGCGATCAGGAAGCCCTTCCAGCCCGCGCCGAACCAGTGCACGAACGCCGCCACCACCAGCACGGTGGCCGAGGTCTCGCAGGTGACCCGGAGCAGCAGCAGGATGTTCAGGTAGCGGGGCAGGTCGGCGAAGATCGCCTGGAGCCGCCGGGAGGCCGGGCGGCCGGAGCCGACCAGCTGCTCGGCGCCGACCGCGGACAGCCGGGCCAGGGTGGCCTCGGCGCTGGCCCACCAGCCCGCCATCAGCACGAGCACGATCGCGGCCGCGATCAGCCAGCCCTGGTCGGACATAACCCGGAGGAACCTTCCTGCGGCGGGGGCGCCACTTCGGCCCGGCCGTCCGGGGCGGCCTGACCCGCCCGCCAGGAGGCCAGCAGCCGGTCCTGCAGGCCGAACATCTCGGCCTTCTCTTCCGGCTCGGCGTGGTCGTAGCCGAGCAGGTGCAAGATGCCGTGCACGGTCAGCAGCTCCAGCTCGGCCTGGGTGCTGTGCCCGGCCTCGCGAGCCTGGGCGGCCGCGACCGGCGGGCAGAGCACCACATCGCCGAGCAGGCCCGGGTCCGGGCCCGGCTCCTCGGCGCCGGCCCGGCCCACGTTGCCCCCGCCCAGGTGCGGTGGGCGCAGCTCGTCCATGGGGAAGGAGAGCACGTCGGTCGGGCCGGGCTCCCCCATCCAGCGCTCGTGCAGCTCGGCCATGGCTTTCTCGTCCACCATCAGCACGGACAGCTCGGCCAGCGGGTGGATGTGCAGCTCGTCCAGGACGTAGCGGGCGATCGCGGCCAGGGCGACCTCGTCCACCTCGGCGCCGGACTCATTGGCGATGTCGATGCTCACCGGGCACGCACGGTCACTGACCGCGCTTCCCCCCTCCGCGTGCGGACCCGCGCGGGGTGGGGGGCCGCCGGCCGGCGGCGTCCGCTTCCTCAGCGTCACGCTGCCGGGCGTCGAACCGCTCGTAGGCGTCCACGATCTCCCCCACCAGCCGGTGCCGCACCACGTCCTGGCTGGTCAGCCGGGAGAAGTGGATGTCCGGGATGCCGTCCAGGATGTCCTGGACCACGCGCAGGCCGCTGGCTTGGCCGCTGGGCAGGTCGACCTGGGTCACGTCGCCGGTGACCACCACCCGGGAGCCGAAGCCGAGCCGGGTCAGGAACATCTTCATCTGCTCGGCCGAGGTGTTCTGGGCCTCGTCCAGGATGATGAAGGAATCGTTCAGGGTGTTATGGGTCAGCAGGAAATCCTCGGTCGTGTAGAGGGAATCGGCAGCTGCCACAGAGATACACACGGCCTCCGCCCTACCGGACGGCTCGATGCTCTCGATGAATCGCAACGGGCGACCGCCGCCGCCCTCGGCAAGATACTTCTCCAGCTTCCTGGTGAGCTGGAACGGCTCGATGCCTGCCGGGAGCCGGATGCCGACGGTGTACGCGTCGTGGCGGTGATGAACGGCACGCCCGCGGGCGAACCCGGGAGCTCGGCCCGCAGCTGGGCGGGCGCGGGTGTAGGCAATGCCGCCGAGTGACCTGACGAGGAAGATGACGTCATCGCGCAGGCGCTGCGATGTAGTCGCGTACTCAATGCGGCAGGTTCTGCCCTGCTGCGCGACCGGGCCGCCATCGGCATCCAGCAGGCCTCGCAGGACAGCGAGGCGCACTTCCGCCGAGTTGTGGAGGTAGAGATCCGGCACGAACTTGGTCTCCGACCTGACTCCAAGCAGTCCGAGCCTCCGGGCGACACCGGTCACCGGGTTTTCGGTCGTGATGACGTCCCCTGGTGACGTCACCCGGTTCAGCACATAGTCAGGGCCACTCTTATGCCGGACCAAGGTGTCCGGCAGCAGCCTCTGCAGCGCCCCAGCGAGCTCAGGATCGTTTGTCGCGAAGCTTGGGGTGGTCAGACCGGTCAGGCAGCCGTCACCGAGCAGCAGACCCAGCGCGTACGGGTCCATCGGTACATCCCGGTGCGGGAAACGGACAGGCGCACTGTGCAGCGGAAGCTGGTACCGGTGGTAGTGGCTGGCGCGCAGGTTCCCGATCATCTCCGTGGTCGTGAGGACCCGTAGCGGCTTACCCCGGCGCTGATCGTCACGGGTCGCCACCGCCCACAGATGATCACCCGAGCACAGGGTGGAGGCCCCGTCCTGGGAGGTGACCCGGTAGATGTCCTTTTCCCCTTGCGGGTACACGCCGAGGACTGGCGTCGGCTCACCGTTTGACCCGATGACCAGGTCGCCAACGGCCAACGAGCCGATGGACCGGAATCCATCCGGGGTCAGGACTGGGGTATCGACAGGCTGCGCCCGGCCGCGCATGTAGGCCAGGGGCGCGACCTCGATGGTGCCCGCGGCCATGAGCCGCGGGATCGAGTCGGGTTCGAGCATGTCGTGCAGCGCGTCGTACAGCGGCCGCAGGTAGGGGTCGATCTTCTCGTACAGGGTCCCGGGCAGGAAGCCGAGCCGCTCCCCCGCCTCCACCGCGGGCCGGGTCAGGATGATCCGGTTGACCTCCTTGGCCTGCAGGGCCTTCACGGCCTTGGCCATGGCCAGGTAGGTCTTGCCGGTACCAGCCGGGCCGATCGCGAACACGATCGTGTGGTCATCGATCGCGTCCACGTACCGCTTCTGGTTCAGCGTCTTGGGCCGGATGGTGCGGCCGCGCGAGGACAGGATGTCCAGGGTCAGCACCTCGGTGGGCCGGACCCGCTCGCGGCGCAGCATGCCGGCGGCCCGCTCGACCGCGTCGGCCGACAGCTCGGCCCCGTTGGCCTGCAGTTCGAGCAGCTCCTCGAACAGGCCGGAAACCAGCGCGGTCTCCTCGGGACGGCCGGTCACGGTGATCTCGTTGCCGCGCACGTGGATGTCGGCCGTGAACTCACGCTCGATGACCCGGAGGATCTCGTCGCGCGAGCCGAGCAGGCCGACCATGGAGCGCTCGGCCGGGATCACGATCCTGACCTGGGACCGTCCACTACGGACGTCATCTGAAATGTTGGTCAATTATTCGCTCTCGGAGTTCTGCCGGGCTCTCTCATGATATCCGCCCGAGCGGACCAGCGTTCGTCATCCGGGCGGCCACTCCAGCGGGCGGCCGCCCAGCACGTGCGCGTGCGCGTGGTGCACGGTCTGGCCGGCGTCGGCACCGGTGTTGAACACCACCCGGTACCCGCGGCCGGCCACGCCCTCGTCCTGGGCGACCTGATCGGCCAGCGCGGCCACGTCGTCGAGCAGGCCGTCACCGGCCGCGGCCAGCGCGGCCAGGTTCGGGTAGTGCTCCCGCGGGATCACCAGCACATGGGTGGGCGCTTGCGGGTTGATGTCGCGAAACGCGATAGCTCGTGAGCTTTCACGGACAGTTTTGGCCGGTATCTCGCCAGCGGCGATACCGCAGAACAGGCAGTCAGGCACACTGGGATCCTAGCGCCGGGCGGCCGCCGGAACCGTCTTCCCAGGTCTCGCCGCCCGGTTCGGGGATCGGCCTGATCATCCGCCCGGAATGTCCGGTTTGGGACCATGGTCCTGAGTCCTCAGTGGTTAAGTCCTGTAATCGCTTCTGGCTGTGTTCTCGGCCGGGCCCCATGGATAGGCTGGCAACGCGATCCGGGCGCTTTTGTGCGACCGTCCCGAGAATGGCCGGTTCTGCGGCTTCGGGAAGTGGCACGATGCGCGTGCGGATCGTTGGCCGTCAAGGCGTCGGGGAGGCGCTGGGGGGCGGCCACGGGATTCGCCAACTCGGGTGGGGTGGGCTAGTTGGGCAGTCAGTGCTGTTCAAAGATCGAGATGGGCGGGAACTCGGCGGTGAAGATCCTTGATAGCCGCGGGTGAACCGGCCCGGGGACGTAGGCGTCCTACTGCTGTGACCGAGACCCTGGTGGCCGGCGCCGTGGTCGGAGCGGCTCCCGCGAAGCTGGACATGACCGCTGATGAGGCGGTCACCCAGCTCTACAGCAACTACTACCGTTCGCTGGTCCGGCTGGCAGGTCTGCTGGTGCGGGACGAGCCCACGGCCGAAGAAGTGGTGCAGGAGTGCTTCATCGCCATGCACGACGGCTGGCACCGGCTGCGGGCGGAGGACAAG
>DASXMW010000208.1:0-1692 GCA_036495425.1 Streptosporangiaceae bacterium
CAGCCCGACGCCTACCTGACCGCGATCGCCAACGGCGACGGCATCGCCCTGGTCCCCGAATCCGCCAGCCGGTACTACGCACGCCCCGGCATCACCTACCGGCCCGTCACCGGCGTCAGCCCGAGCCAGGTCGGCGTGGCCTGGACGCCCGCCAACGACGCCAACCCCGTCGTCCAGGACTTCGTCCGCTGCTGCCTGGACAACAGGCCGCCCGCCTGACCCGGCGTCACAGCGTTACCATCGGCGGGTGCTGACGTTCTCCGAGCAGACCCGTGCGGCCAGCCTGACCCGGATGGCCGAGGACCGGTTCGACGTGCTGGTCATCGGGGGCGGTATCACCGGGGTGGGCATCGCGCTGGACGCGGCGGCGCGCGGGCTGTCGGTGGCGCTGGCCGAGAAGGACGACTTCGCCGCCGGGACCTCGGGGCGGTCATCGCGGCTGGTGCACGGCGGCCTGCGCTACCTGGAGCACGGGGAGTTCGGCCTGGTGCGGGAGTCGCTGCGGGAGCGGGGCATCCTGTTCCGGCTGGCGCCGCACCTGGTGCGCCCGGTTCCCATGTACATGCTGGCCGGCGACCTGCGCCGCCGGGCCACCTACCGGGCCGGGCTGACCGCGTACGAGGTGCTGGCGGCGGGCCGGAACATCGGCTACCACACGTCGGTGAGCGCCGGACGGGTGGCGGAGGCCATACCCGGGCTGGGCGAACCGTCGCGCGGATTCCGGTACTTCGAGTGCCAGACAGACGACGCCCGGCTGACCATCGAGGTGGCCCGGGCCGCGCACGCGGCCGGCGCCCGGCTGGCCAACCACGCGCGGGTGACCGGGCTGCTCGGCGAGGGCCGGGTGACCGGGGCGGCGGTGACCGACGAGATGACCGGGCAGGCGTTCGAGGTCCGGGCCAGGGCCGTGGTCAACGCGACCGGCATATGGGCCGAACGGGTCGCGGAACTCGCGGCCGGTTCCGGCGCTGAAGGGTGCGTGCGCCTGCGGCCGAGCAAGGGCGTCCACCTGGTGTTCGCCCCCGGAGCGGTACGGACCACGGCGGCGGTGGTCGCGCCGTCGGCGGCGCACGACGGGCGGTACGTCTTCATCGTCCCGTGGGAGGACCGGGTCTACGCCGGCACGACCGACACCCCGTACCAGGGCGACCTGGACGACCCGGCGGTGGGCGACGCCGACCGGGACTACATCCTGGCCGCGGTGGCCGGGCTGTTCCCCGGCGTGACCAGCCGCGACGTGGTGGCGTCCTGGGCCGGGCTGCGCCCGCTGCTGGGTCAGGATGACGCCGGCGACACGACCAGCAGCGACCTGTCGAGGAAGCATGCGGTTTTCACCGGACCGTTCGGCCTCTATACGATCACCGGCGGGAAGCTGACCACCTACCGGGCCATGGCCGAGGACCTGGTGGACCGGGTCGCCGCCGATCTCGGAGGTGCTGGTCCGTGCCGGACGCGGGAGATCCCGCTCGGGCTGCACGGGCCGGCCGCGGCGGCGGTGCGGCTGGCCCGGGACGAGGTGGCGCGGCTGGGGCTGCCGCCCCATGCCGCCGCCCGGCTGGTGGGGCGTTACGGCGACGACTGGCGGCAGGCGGCCCGGATGATCGGCGAGGACCGGTCCCTGGGCGAGCCCGTGGCCGACGGCCTGCCGGTCCTGGGGGTCGAGGTGGCGCTGGCCCGCAGCCGCGAGATGGC
>DASXMW010000209.1:0-13440 GCA_036495425.1 Streptosporangiaceae bacterium
GCTGGGGCCGTGGATGTAAAACTTGAAGTCATCACGATCCCGGTCACGGACGTCGACAAGGCCAAGAGCTTCTACGAGAGCCTCGGCTGGCGGCTGGACGCCGACATCGTCCGGGGCCCCGGCTTCCGGGTGGTGCAGTTCACGCCGCCGCACTCGGCCTGCTCGGTGGCGTTCGGCCTGGGCCTGACCACCGGGGAGCCGGGCTCGGTCCAGCGCCTGATCCTGGCCGTCCACGACATCGACGCCGCCCGGGCCGACCTGCTGAGCCGGGGCGCCCCGGTCAGCGAGGTGTTCCACCTGGACGGCGGCCGGGTTCCCGGCCCGGACCCGGAGGGCCGGTCCTACCAGACCTACGCCTCGTTCAGCGACCCCGACGGCAACGGCTGGCTGCTCCAGGAGATCAGGACCCGCCTCCCCGGCCGCACCTGGTCCGAGGAGCCCGCTCCCTGACCAGGCGGAGCCCGAGAACCCGCTTCCTGATCCAGGCCGCCCGGGTTAGCGTGACCAGCAGAGCACGGGCAGGGAGGTGGCCATGCCTGCGATGACCGATGGTGACCTGGTGGAGATGCGGATCACCAAGGTGGCCGGCTTCGGGCCGCCGCTGGCGGCGGAGGCCCGGCAGTTCGTGGTGCTGGAGGAGGCGCCGGGCGGCCGTCAGCTGGTGGTGGAGATCGGGGAGGCTGAGGCGTTCTCCCTGGCCGCCCGGCTTCAGGGGGTGGCGTTCCGGCGGCCGATGACCAGCGACTTCGCGGCCGCGCTGGTCCGGGCCCTGGGCGGGCACGTGCCCCGGGTCCGTCTCGACCGCCTGGAAGACGGCGCCTACGCGGCCACGGCCGAGGTGGATGGCCCGCTCGGGACGCAGGAGGTCGACGCCCGGGCCAGCGACGCCCTGAACCTGGCCGCCCGCACCGGCGCCGCCGTCTTCGTCAGCCTCGCGGTGCTCGACGATTTCCGCGAGCGCCAGGACGGCGAGGCCGCCGGCGCCGGCCTGCTGCGGCTGGCTCCGACGGTCCCGCCAATGACGATCGGGCGGCCGCGCTCCTAGCTGCCGGGCAGGATCGGGACCACGAAGCCGTAGCCGGGCCGGAAGTTCCGTCTGGTGAACAGCTGGTCGAGAGATTCGGCGGGATCGACGTTGTTGAGCTGGCAGAGCTGGGCGATAGCGCCGGCGATCTGGGGGGCGGAGAACGACGTGCCGCTCCAGATGGCCCAGGCGTTGTCGTCGAACTCCTCGTCGACCTGGGTGCCGTCGGCGGTGAAGGTCGGCTCGATACCCGGGACGAAGGTGGACGTGACGCCGACTCCGATGGCGGAGCAGTCGACCCAGAAACCGAAGCCGGACCACGGGGCCGGGTTCAGGCTGGCGTCCAGGGCTCCTACCCCGACCACGCCCTTCATGGCGGCCGGGAACATCGGTGTGTCCAGGCCCATGTTGCCCGCGCTGGCCACGACGAGGATGCCCTTCTTTATGGTCTGCGCGATTTCCAGTGCCAGGGTGAAGGCCAGCGGGGGCAGGTTGTCCACGGTCATGGTGCCGAGTGAGGTGTTGATGATGTCGGCGCCTTCGGTCGCGGCCTGGATGAGCGCGCTGCCGATGGCGTCGCTGGTCCCCCAGCCCAGGGTGTCCACGGCCCGGTAGACGCGGATGCCGGACAGCGGGGCGACCTGCTCCACCACTCCGGACACGAACGTGCCGTGGCCCGCGGCCGCATCCAGCAGGTTGTCCCCGACCTTGATCTGGCCGTCCGGCTCCTGCGTGACCGGGTAGACGTCGAGTGGGTCCTCGTTCCGCTGCTCCTCGGGGATGCCGGTCAGCCAGCCGTCGGTCCGGCTCTGGTGGTTGATGCCGGTGTCGATGACCGCGACGTTGATCGTGCGGTGCACGGGGTGGCGGCGGATCCATTCGGGCGAGTAGCACCGGTGGGAGGCAGCCGGGACGGGATAATCGGCGGCCTTGACTGTGTGACCGGCTGTGACCACGTAGTTCAGGTCCACTTCGGCGCCGGTCTCGGCCCGGACCGCGTTCCGGTCCCCGACCAGCTCGTCCGGGCCGTGGACATCCTTGGAGAATCTGAGCAGGGGCAACTGCCCCAATGGGAAGTCGTGCACCGGCGACGTCGTGTACTGGCGGTTCTCCAGGGCGATGACGGCTCGTTGCCAGGCGTCCGTCTCCTCACCACCGCGGGCGGCGGCTTCACGATCGAAGTCGAGCCCGGTTGCATTGGGGACCCGCAGCAGGAGCTCGCCCCGCACGGCCAGGATCGCCCGGCTCGGGGGCGCATGATCCGGCGGGTCGCCGCCGTACGGACCGCTGTCCCCCGGGGGGCCTTCGAGACGGACCACGTCGACCAGCACCGGAGCATCGTGCAGCAGCCCGGCGGCCTGCTCCCGTAGCTGCTGGATCCGTTCGATCTGCTGATCGACCTGCTGATGCGGATCCGGCCAGGAGTCGGTCAGCGCCGCCGACTGCGTGGTCCCGATCGTTTCGTCGGCCGGACGCCGAGCTGGCCCGCGCAGGTCGGCGTAGTCTTCGGCCCGAATCTCGGCCGGTTGCGACGGGTCCGGGTCAGGAGTTTCGTGGCTGGCGCCAGTAGTCATGTCGGAATGTTCCTTTCCGCCGATAACCGTTAGGCTTGTTCGCCTGGTAGTCGGCGAGGATCGGGTCTGAAACCGTGGATGCTCAGTCCGAGGATCTCGTGCCGGAGGCCGAAGCGACATATAGCGGAGTGGTCACCGACCCTGCTAGATACGCCGCACGGGTGCCTTTCTTGATCGCGCGGGCCCGGGCGGCCAAGGACCCGGAAGCGCTCGTGGTCGCGCTGCGGGCCCAGGCCTGGGCCCAGCACGTGGTGCTGGACAATCTGGCCGCCAAGAAGATCCTGGACCAGGCGGCCCGGCTGGCGCGCCGGGAGGGTCTCGGCCACCGCCTCGGCGACGTGCTGGTCACCCGGGCGGTCGCCCTGCACGAGCTGGGCCGGCGGCCCGAGGCCCGGCACGATCTGGGGCAGGCCGAGGCGCTCGTCCGGGACGAGCGCCGGCCCGAGATCGGCCTGCAACGGGCGCTGCTGGAGCACAGCGCCGGGCGGGTCAGGGACGCGGCCGCGCTCTACCAGCAGGTACTGGATGATCCGCTGTGCCCGCCGGACGTGTGGATCAAGGCCGCCAACAACCTGTCCGTGACCTACACCGAGCTGGGCCGGCCCCGGGCCGCCCTGGACGTGCTGGCGCGGGCGGCGGCGCTGGCCCGGGAGCAGAGCCCGCTGCTGCTGGCCATCGTCACCAACAGCCAGGCCTGGTCCAGCTTCCACGCCGGTGAGGTCACCGACAGCCTGCGGCTGTTCGACCGGGCCGCCGAGCGCTACGCCGCGGCCGGGATGCCGCTCGGCGAGCACTATCTGGATTATGCCGACGTCCTGGTCGATCTGCGGCTGCTGGACGAGGCGCTCTCCGTGGCCCAGCAGGCCGCGGCCGAGTTCGATGCCCACGGCGCCCGCCTGATGGCGGCCCAGGCCCGATTGCGCTGCGCGCAGCTGGCGCTGGTCCTCGGTGACGTCAAGGCGGCCGAGGCCGACGCCAGCGTCGCGCAGGCGGAATTCCGCCGGCAGCGGCGGACCGCGTGGACGGCGCGGGCCACGGTCGTCACGGTCCGGGTGGCGGCGGCGGAAGCTGGGGCGCAGGCCGCGAGGGCCGGGCAGCCGCCGGACGGGCTCCGCCGGCTAGGGCGGGCGGCCGGGACCCTGCAGCGGCAGGGCTTGCGAGCCGAGGCGGTCGCGGCCCACCTGGCGGCGGGCCAGGCCGCGCTGGCGGTGGCGGAGACGCGGACGGCCCGGCGCCACTTCCGGTCGGCCGGGGAGCTCGCGCAAGGCCAGGCCCTGCTGGTACGGCTGCGGGGCCGGCTGGCCCAGGCCCTGGACGCGAGCACCAGCCGGAAGAGCAGCACGGTGCTCCGGCACTGCCGGGCGGGCCTGACCGACCTGGCCCGGCACCGCGCCGCGCTGCCCTCGATGGAGCTGTCCATGCTGGCCTCGGGCCACGGGGTGGAGCTGGGTGAGGTCGGGCTGCGGGAACTGCACCGCACCGCGTCCGCGGCCCGGCTATTGGAGTGGATGGAGCTGACCCGGGCCGCCTCTCTGCTGAGCATCGAGCCACCGGTGGCGGCGGTGGAGAAGGATCTGGCCGCCCTGCGCGCAATTGACCACGACCTCCGGGCCGCACGCCGCGAGACCGACCACGAGCCGGCCCACCTGCTGGCCCGCCGGGCCCGGCTGGAGGCCCGGATCAGGCGAGCAGCCTGGACCGGCCAGCGGGGCCAGTCGGCCCGGGCCCAGGTGGTGGCCGGCAGCGAGTTGCGGTCGCTGCTCGATGGCCGGTGCCTGGCCGAGTACGCGACGGTCGGGGACGCAATCGTCGCGGTGGTCATCGGCCCGCGGCGGACGCGGCTGGTCGAGCTGGGACCGGCCAAGCCGGTCTTCCAGCAGATCGGCATGCTGCTCTTCGCCCTGCGGCGCATGCTCCGCGGCGGCTTGCACGCCACGCAGGCGCGGCAGACCGCCGAGCATTTCCGGGCCGCGCTGCGGCGGGCGCTGGTGACACCACTCGGGGCTGGGGACGACGTCCCGCTGGTGATCGTGCCTTCCGGGCGGCTGCACCAGGTGCCGTGGTCGGGGCTGCACCCGGCCGAAACCTGCGTGGTGCCGTCGGCCACCTTCTGGGCCCGCAGCCGTCGCGCGGCGCCGGCCGGTGACGGCGCCGGGCTGGCCCTGGTCGCGGGCCCGGGGTTGCCCGGGGCGCTGGCCGAGGTCCGCCAGATTCACCGGGGCCGCCGGCAGGCGGACCTGCTGCTGCCCCCGGACAGCGACGTCCAGGCCACGCTGGCGATGATCTCCCACGCCGACACGGCCCACCTGGCCTGCCACGGGCTGCTGCGCTCGGACAACCCGCTGTTCTCCTCGCTGCTACTCAGCGACGGCCCGCTGACCCTTTACGAGGTGCTCAACGCCGGCGCCGTCCCGCGCCGGGTGGTGCTGGCCGCCTGCAACGCGGGCGAGGAGCACAGGTACGCGGGCGGCGAGGTGCTCGGGTTCGTCAGCGCGCTGATGGCCCGGGGTACCGCCGGAGTGGTCGCCTCCGCCATCCCGCTGCCCGACGGCGCCACCGTGCCGCTGATGACCGGCCTGCACCGGGAGGTCGCCGCGGGCACGTCACTGGCCCAGGCGCTGTGGCAGGCCCGGACCGGCGCGGACCTCGAGCGGGCCGAAGACTACGTCGCCTGGTCCGGCATCACGGCCTACGGCGCGGCTTAGCCGGCTCGCGGCCGGCCGCGACCATGCAGGCCCCGGCCCGCGGTGCCCGGGCCCCGGCTGTAAACAGCGGTCAATTGACGATAGTTAGGCCGAGACACCCTGCCGCATGACCTCGCGATCTCCGGGGTCGACTCGCCCCGGGCCACCAGGGTGGCGATCTTGACCTCGGTCGGGGTGAGCGCCGCCCAGCCGGTGGCCGGGCGGCGGCCGCGGCGGCCGCGGACCCCGCGCTTGATGCCGTGCGGGCGGAGCCGGGCCTCGGCCCGTCGCACGTCCCACCGGGCCTGCAAGCCATCGTACAGGCCGACGGACTCGTTCAGCGCAGCACGCCGGCGGCCCGGGCCCGCCGCGGGTCGGCCGAGCTGGACCGCACCTGCACGGCGTCCTGCATCACCCGCAGCGGCAGCCGTTCGGTGAGCCGGTCGGCCATGCCCAGCCGAGGTCCCCCTCCGGCTGCGTGCCGGTGGCCAGGGCCTCGGCGACCAGGGAGGATTTGCCGATGCCGGGCTCGCCCTCGACCCAGACCACGGTGCCCTCACCGCGGCCGAGAGCCTGGATGCCGCGCTGGAAGATCGCGAGTTCGGATTCGCGGCCCACCCAGTCCGGCGGCCGGCCCATCGGCCACATGACCGCTAAGGTATGCCCTGGCCATGGCCGGTGCCTACGTCCGCTATGCGGCCGGCTGATCGCCGGGGGGCTGCAGGACGGCTGAGCCGAGCCAGCGGCTGACGCGGAGGGCCAGTTCGATGTCGTCGCGGTGGGCGGCGGCGGGGCGGCCCAGGCTTTCCTCGGCTTTGCGAATGCGGTACTGGACCGTGTTCTTGTGCAGGACCAGCTGCTCGGCGGTGGCCTTATAGCTGCCGCCGGAGCTCAGGAACGCCAGCAGGGTGTCGCGCAGCCTGGCGTGGTGCTCGTCGTCGATGGCCAGGCCGGCCAGCGTGGCCAGGACACAGGATCGCAGCAGGCCGGGTGAACCGAGCATCATCGCCACCGGCGCGACCTCACCGAACGTCACCACCCGGGGCGCGGCCGAGCCGGCCAGCACCACCGACTGGGCGGCCAGAGCCTGCTGGTGGGTCAGGCGGAACCCCGCGACGCCCTTGACCGCGTCGCCGAAGGCGAAGTGCAGGTCGTCGTCGACGTCGGCGGCGGCTGCGCCGGCCGGGTCGAACCGGTCCCGGATGCCCAGGGCCAGCCAGGCCCAGGCGCTGGACTCGTCCCGGGGCAGGAACAGCGGCTCGCCGGGGCCGACGATCTTCTCGGCCACGCGACTGATCGTGTGCTCGAGCCGGGTGATGTTGTCGACCGCGGAGGTGTTCTCGGCCGCCCAGCAGACCAGTCCCACGTGGTACTGGCGCAGCCGGTAGCCCAGGGTGGCCTCGGTCGCGCTGACGCTGACCCGTTCCCCGGACAGCAGGGCCCGGACCCGGGCCGCCCGGGCGGCACTGCGCCGCCGCAGCCAGTGCTCCCGCTCGCTGGTGTAGGCGGCCACGACCTCTTCCGAGGTCTGGTCGACATAGCCGGCCACGTTCCTGGTCATGGCCAGCATGGCCGCGGTGATCAGCCCGGCGTCGCTGGTCTGCCGGGGCAGTTCGGCGAACAGCCATTCCGAGAAGCACGTGTGGCCCAGCCGGTAGGACCGGATCAGCGCGGGCAGCGACGTGCCCCGCTGGGCCTGGCGGCGGGCGTACTCCAGCGCGGCCGCCGGGGCCCGGACGGTGTCCAGCTCGATCTGGTGCCGCAGCACCTGCAGGCAGGTGCCGATGTTGCTGTGCACGCTGGAGGTGAGCAGGTCGAGCACTGTCTTGTCGTTGCGCAGTTCCGGGATGTCGCGCACGATCACGTCGTAGACGCTGGCCGACACCATCGCGACCCGGCGGCTGACCGCCATGGCGACGTTGGCCACGAGTTCGGTGACCGCGGGGACGTCGGTGTCCACTCGCGGATTGTTACACAAGATCAGTGGGGATGACGATGTCCCGTTTCTGGACCTTGCCGGTGGCTCCCTTGGGCAGTTCGTCCACCAGCCACAGGTGCCGCGGGTACTTGTAGGCCGCGACCTGGCTTTTGACGTAGTCGCGCAGTTCCTCGGCGCTGGCGGCGGCACCGGGCTTGAGGGCCACCGCGGCCGCGATCTCCTCGCCCAGGGCCGGGTGGGACAGGCCGATCACGGCCGCTTCGGCCACGGCCGGATGCTCGTACAGCACCTCCTCGATCTCCCGCGGGTAGACGTTGTAGCCACCGCGGATGATCAGTTCCTTCTTCCGGTCCACGATGTAGAAGTAGCCGTCCTCGTCCACCCGGGCCAGGTCACCGGTGTGGAACCAGCCGTCACGGACCGCGTCGGCGGTGGCCTCGGGCCGCTGCCAGTAGCCCTTCATCACGTTCGGCCCCTGGATCACGATCTCCCCCACCTCACCCAGCGGGACCTCGTCGCCCTTGTCGTCGACCAGGCGCACCCGCACGTCCCGGATGGGCGTGCCGATCGAGCCCGGCTTGCGCTCGCGGCCGGGGTGGTTGAACGAGGCGACCGGCGAGGTCTCGGACAGGCCGTAGCCCTCCAGCACGGGCACGCCGAACGCGGCCTCGAAGCCGCGCAGCACCTCGACCGGCAGGGCGGCGCCGCCGGAGATGCACATCCGCAGCGCGGACACGTCGTGGTCGGCGCGGTCGGGCCGGTGCAGCAGCGCCACGTACATGGTCGGCACGCCCTCGAACACGGTGACCCCGTGGCCGGCCAGGATCTGCAGGGCGTGCTCGGGGTCGAACCGCGGCAGCAGGGTCAGGCAGGCCCCGGCCGCCACCGCGACGTTCAGCGCGACCGTCTGCCCGAACACGTGGAACAGCGGCAGCCCGCCGAAGATCACGTCGTCGGGGTGGGCCCGGACGATGTCGGTGCAGGCCACCTCGGTGTTGCTGATGAGGTTGCCGTGGGTGAGCTCGGCCCCCTTGGGCTGGCCGGTGGTGCCGGACGTGTAGAGGATGACCGCGGTGTCCTCGTCGGCGGTGTCCACGACCGGGAAGTACGGGGTGGCCGAGGCCAGCAGGTCCGGGAAGCCGGCCGGGTCGACCACGATCGATTCCGCCCCGGCCTGCCCGGCGCCGTCGCGGGCCGGGTCGCCGAACGTGTGCCAGGCGAAGATCAGCCCGGCCCCGGAGTCGCCCAGGTAGTAGGCGACCTCCCTGGCCTTGAGCAGCGGGTTCATCGGCACGACCACGCCACCGGCTCGCAGCACCCCGTAGTACACGACGGGGACCTCGGCCACATTCGGCATCATGATGCCGACCCGGTCACCCGCTTCGAGGCCACGCTCGCGCAGCAGCCCGGCCACCCGGGCGCTGGCCTCGTCCAGGGCCCGGTAGGTCATGGCCGCGTTGTCCACCCGCACCGCCACCCGGCCGCCGTGGGCCCGGGTGGTGCCGGTCAAGTTTCTGGCCAGGTTGGTCACGGTGCTACTCCTCAGGTGAACGCGCCGATGCCGGTGATGGCCCGGCCCACGATCAGCGTCTGCATGGTCTCGGTGCCCTCGAAGGTGTGGATCGCCTCCAGGTCGACCATGTGCCGCATGACCTGGTAGTCGAGCAGGATGCCGTTGCCGCCGAGCATGTCGCGGGCCTCGGCGGCGATGGCCCGGGCCTTCCTGGTGTTGTGCATCTTGGCCAGCCCGGCCACGGTGGGGGTCAGCTGGCCCGCCTCGGCCAGGCGGCCGATCTGCAGGCAGTACAGCTGCATGGCGGTCAGGTCGGCCAGCATCGACACCAGCCGCTGCTGGATGATCTGGAAGCTGGCCAGCGGCTCGCCGAACTGGCGCCGCTGCTGCGCGTAGCGCAGGGCCACGTCGTAGGCGGCGGTGGCGTGGCCGAGCGCGGCCCAGGCGCAGGTGCTGCGGGTGGTGGCCAGGACCCGGCTGGTGTCCTTGAACGAGCGCGCCTCCGGCAGCCGGTTCGCGGCCGGGACCCGCACGTTGTCCAGGGTGATCTCGGCCTGCCAGACCGAGCGCAGCGACACCTTGCCCTCGATGACTTTGGCCTGGTAGCCCGGCGTGCCCTTCTCGACCACGAAGGCGTTGACCTGGCCGTCCTTGGTGCTGCGGGCCCACACCACGACCAGGTCGGCCACGCTGCCCAGCCCGATCCACCGCTTGCGCCCGTTCAGCACCCAGCTCTCGCCGTCCGGCCGGGCCGAGGTCTCCAGCGCGACGGAGTCCGAGCCGTGCTCCGGCTCGGTCAGCGCGAAGGCCCCGAGCTTGCTCATGCCGGCCAGGTCCGGCAGCCAGCGCGCCTTCTGCTCCTCCGAGCCGCACAGGGCGATCGAGGTCATGGCCAGACCCGCGTGCACGCCGAGGAACACGCCCAGGCTGCCGTCGCCGCGGTGCAGCTCCATGGTGACCAGCCCGCAGGCCAGCGGGCTCATCCCGGCGCACCCGTAGCCCTTGATGTCCTCGCCCACGATGCCGAGTTCGGGCAGCCGCCGGACCAGCGGCCAGCAGATCTCGGCCCGTTCCCAGTACGCGCCGGCGACCGGCACCACCTCCTCGTCGACGAATCGCCGGACGGTGATGAAGTGCTGCCACTGCTCGTCGGTGAACTGCTCACGGACCGAGAAGAAGTCCGTCCCGAGCGCTTCGCCGAGATGATCGCTGGTCACCTGGGTCATGGCTGGCTCTCCTCCGGGGTGGGGCCGGCCTCCAGGAACGCCTCCACGGTGGCGGCCATGCGTCCGGCGTCCGCGGCCAGCTCGAGGTGGCCGCCGCGGTAGACGTGCAGTTCACTGCGCGGGATCAGGCTCCGCATGATCCGCGCGTTGATCAGCGGGATGATCGGGTCATCGTCGCCGGCCAGGATCAGGGTGGGCGGGCGGAGCCTCGGCAGCCAGGGCAGGCTGGTCCAGCCGAACCCGGCCATCAGCTGGTAGTAGTAGCCCTGCACCGGGCCCAGCCGGGTGCTGGCGTGCAGCAGGTCACGGGCCACGCCCGGGTCGGTCCGGGCGCTGCCCCCGTACAGGCCGGCCGCGACGCGGGCCGAGTATCCGGGGTCGCGGTGGCGGCGCGGGGAGAGCAGGCGCAGCAGGACGCTAGGGCGGGCCGGGACCATGAGCGCGCCCGGCGCGGTCGCGACCAGCACCAGACGGCGGACGCGGCCCGGCCGGCTCAGGGCGAACTGCTGGGCCAGCCCGCCGCCCCAGGAGATGCCGAGCACGTCGGCCCGCTGGTAGCCGAGTTCGTCGAGCAGCCCGGCCAGCAGCGCCGGCAGGGTGAACAGGTGATAAGGGACGACCGGGGCCGGTGAGCCGCCGATGCCGGGCATGTCGAACCGGACCACCGGCCGCCGCGGGTCGAGCGCGTCCACGAACGGCTGGAGCAGTTCCAGGCTCACCCCGATGCCGTTGCACAGCAGCAGCGGCGTCCAGCCGGGGGCGCCTTCCCGCACCGAGACGCGCAGGGAGCGGCCGCCCACGGCCAGGATCCTCATCCGCTCGGGCGAGGACTGGTCAGCGGTCATACACGTACGTTCCTGGCGCGTCACTGGAGGGAACCAACCCTCCGCCGCCGAGTTCTCCGGGAGCGTCCTTTTCCTTGCCGCAGCGCTCGGCCAGCCAGCCCGCGTAGTCCGGCCACCAGGAGCCGTGCGCGGTCTCGGCCCGGGCCAGCCACTGCTGGGGATCTTCCGGGCACTGATCGGCCACCTGGTAGCGGGCCTTCTCGTTGCCGGGCGGGTTGACCATCGCGGCGATGTGCCCGCTGGTCGACAGCACGAACCGGGCCGGCCCGCCCAGCAGCTGGGTGGTCCGGTAACAGCTCGTCCAGGGGCAGATGTGGTCGGTGATCCCGGCCACGATGTAGCTGTCCCGGCCGACCGCGGCCAGGTCCACCGGTGAGCCGAGCATGGTCGCCTGGCCCGGGCTGACCAGCGCGTTGGCCAGGCCCAGCTGGAGGAAGTCCCGATGCAGGCCCGCGGTCATCCGGGTGGTGTCCGCGTTCCAGAACAAGATGTCGAACGCGGGCGGTTTCCGGCCTTGCAGGTAGTTGTTGACCCAGTAGTTCCAGATCAGGTCGTTCGGGCGCAGCCAGGCGAACACCTCGGCCAGCGACCGGCCGTCCAGGTAGCCGCGGGCCCGGGACGCGGCCGCGGCCACCCGCGCGGTCCGCTCGTCGATGACCGCGCTGGCCAGCCCGGCGTGGGCCTGGTCCAGCACGGTGACCAGCAGGGTCAGGGTGGTGATCCGGTCCTGCTGGCCGGTGTGCCGCAGGTGGGCGGCGACCATGGCGGCGATGATGCCGCCGGAACAGGTCCCGGCCAGGGCGGTCTGGTCGCTCCCGGTGATCCGCCCGGTCGCGTCCATGGCGTCCAGCACGGCCTGCCCGTAGGTGTCGAGGTCCCAGGCCGCGTCCCGCGCGTCCGGATTCCGCCAGGAGATCATGAACACCTGCAGGCCCTGGCTGACCAGGTACTCCACCATGCTCCGGCCCGGGGCCAGGTCCAGCACGTAGAACTTGTTGATCACCGGCGGCACGATCAGCAGCGGGACCTGCCGGACCGTGGCCGTGGCCGGGCGGTACTGGATCAGCTCGAAGACCGGGGTGCGCAGGACCACCGACCCCGGCGTGGTGGCCAGGTCGACCCCGACTTCGAACGCGTCCGGCTCGACCATGGACGGCACCCGGGGCGACGTGGCCATGTCGGCCAGGAAGTGCCGCAGGCCGGCCAGGGCGCTGCCGCCGCCGGTGTCGACCGCGGCCTTGATCGCGGCCGGGTTCAGCAGCGGGTTGTTGCTGGGGGCCAGCGCGTCGACCAGGTTGGTCAGCGCGAAGCCGACCCGCTCGGCGTCGGCCCCCTCCAGCCCGGCCTCGGCCACCAGCCCGGCCACGCTCTCGGCCCCGGCCAGGTAGGCCTGCATGGCCCGGCGCAGCACGGGATTGCCGGTCCAGGCCGGATCGGTGAACCGCCGGTCCCGCCGGGACGGCTGCAGCTGAGATCGGCCCGCGGCGATCTGGACCAGTTCCCCGGCCAGCCGTCCGCCGCGCCGCGCGACCAGCCGCGGCCGGGCCGCCAGCGCCGCGGCCAGGCGCAGCCCGGAACCGCCCGGGCTCATCCGGCGCAGCAGGCTGGTGGCCGCGTCGGACAACAGCAGGTCCAGCGGGGCCGCCACCGCGTCGTGGGCGGCTCCGTCCGTGTCGGACCTGGTCGTGTCGGAGTCTGCGCTCATTATCAGCCGAGCCTAGGCCGGGGGTGATGTGCTTCCATTGTCCGCTCGTCACGAAGCCAGGGCCAGCCCTGGGTCTGCGGGCACAGCGGTGCTGCGCGGTGACGGCCCTGGTGTCCCCCATACTGGGAGGATGGCGGAGGAGCCGGAGTCCGACCGGCAGCAGACGGGCCTGGGTGGCTACATCCGGCTGCAGCGGCAGCTGGCTGATCTTTCCCTGCGCCAGCTGGCCGACCTGACCAAGGTGTCCAACGCCTACCTGAGCCAGGTCGAGCGGGGGCTGCATCAGCCGTCGCTGCGGGTGCTGCGGTCCATCGCCGACGCGCTCAACCTGTCCGCCGACACCCTGCTGGCCAAGGCGGGCATGACGTCCGGCCGCACGGGCCGGGACGCGGCGGCCGAGGCCGAGTACACGACCGAGGCCGCCATCCGCAACGACCCCGAGCTGGGCCCGGAGGAGCGCGAGACCCTGCTCCGCGTGTACCGCAGCCTCCGCCGCTCCCCGCGCTGACCTCCAGCCCCTCCCCTGCGCGCCGCCCCCTCGCGCGGCCCGCCTCCCGCGCGGCCCCGCCCGCCGCGCGCTCCCGTACGCTTGGTATGCCAATCACTTCGCTTGACATGTTGAGCGCATAGTGCGTACTATTTCAAGCACGCAGTACGCACAACAGGGAGGAACCATCATGGCCACCATTCAGGAGCAGTACGCCGAGCTCGCCAAGCAGGGTCAGGAGGCGGCCCTGGCCGCCCTCAAAGCCTGGACCCGGGCGTTCCAGCAGACGGTCAGCCGGCTGCCGGCCAGCGCGGTGACCAGCCCGGAGCAGCTGATCGACCAGGCCCACGGCCTCGCCAGCCACCTGCTCGACACCCAGCGCGACTTGGCCAAGCAGCTGGTCGCCACCGGCACCGCCGCCGCCGAGAAGGTCCGCGGCACCG
>DASXMW010000210.1:0-4187 GCA_036495425.1 Streptosporangiaceae bacterium
CGATTCGGGGCGTAGCTCTCCGCCACCTAGCGTAGCCCCGCCCGGCCCCGCCAGCCTGTTGAGAAAAGGGACAACGGCAGGCAGGTGGATTTGAACCAATGCTGGAGCGAAGTGAGCCACAGGACCTCAGCCGCGCGTTCCGGTTCCAGGCCCGCCATCGCGACTGGTCGATCCGGTCGGTCAACGGCGGGGCCGCCTTCGTGGCCGAGCAGAACGGCGACCATTCCGCGCAGGTCATCGCCTGCCACTCGCTCGGGCAGCTGATGGATCGCCTGGAGGCCGAGGTCGCCGGGAAAGCCGGGTCAGATCATTGATATCTAAGGTCGCGAGCGACCCTGATCAGCCCCGGCCGGCGTCCCGGGCCCGGCCCAGTGCCCCAGCCCACCACACCAGATCGTCGGCCATCATCTTCAGCCGCGGCTCCAGCGGCGCGAACATCGAGGTGTCGCCGGGATCGGCGGACTCCCGGGCCACCCGGGTGACGTCGGGCAGGATGTGCACGGCGTGCCGGAGCGGGGTCATCTCGAACTCCACCGCCACCAGCCGCAGCTGCTCGATGGACCGGGCCGCGCCGACCTGGCCCCAGCCCACGAACGAGATGGGCTTGCGCCGCCACTCCACGAACGTCCAGTCCATGGCGTTCTTGAGCACGGCCGGGTAGCCGTGGTTGTACTCGGCGGTGAGCACGATGAACCCGTCGGCCCGGTCCAGCCGGCCGCCCAGCTGCTCCAGCTCCGGGCTGGCGTACTCCCGCGGAATCCGCGCGGGCGACATCCCGTCGAAGAACGGCAGTGGAAAGTCCCGCAGGTCGATGTGGTCCAGGTCGAAGTCGGCCCGGCCGGCCAGCTGGCCGGTCACCCAGGCGGCGACCCGCTCGCTGAACCGGCCTTCCCTGGTGGTGCTGGAGATGACCTCGATGAGCATGGTGCTCCTGGTGGACCTGAGCGGAAAGTTACCCCTCGTGCGGGCGGACGGCGCGGACCAGCGTATCGATGGCGGTCCGCTCGCCGTCGGGGGTGGTCACGGTCCGGTTCACCTGCTCGGCCTGCTGGACGGTCAGCCCGGTCAGCCCGGCCGTCACGACCTGCGGGGTCCAGAGCACGCCGGGGTCCCTGGGCCCGCCGTGGCCGCGTTCCAGGTTGTCCCGGTCGTGCCCGACCGCCAGCAGGGTCCCGCCCGGGGCCAGGGCCGCGGCCGCGGCCCGGGCCAGCTCGGTCAGCCGGCCGGCCGGCAGCTGGATGTAGGCGATGAGCACCAGGTCGTAAGCGCCCGGGGCGGGCCGGTAGTCCAGCAAGTCGGCGTGCACCCACTCCACGCTGACCCCGCGTAGGGCCGCCAGCCCGGCCGCCCGGGCCAGGCCCACCTGGGACCAGTCCACCGCGGTGACCGTGAAGCCGCGCTCGGCCAGCCAGATCGCGTTCCGGCCCTCGCCGGTGCCCAGGTCGATGGCCCGGCCCGGCGGCAGCGCGGCCAGTTCCTCGGCCACGAAGCAGTTCGGCCCGGAGCCCCAGATCAGCTCGGGACCCGCGTACCGTTCATCCCAGGCGGCCTGGTCCATCGATATCCTCCTCCGCGCCGTCCTCACCGCC
This sequence comes from Streptosporangiaceae bacterium, assembly GCA_036495425.1. Classification (GTDB taxonomy): domain Bacteria; phylum Actinomycetota; class Actinomycetes; order Streptosporangiales; family Streptosporangiaceae; genus Bog-532. The sequence goes on from DASXMW010000210.1 coordinate 1,590, forward strand.
ATTATCGGTGCGGCATTATCAGTGCGGTCCCCGATTCCCGTCGGCCCCGTTGACCAGCCAGAATCATGGCTTTTGCGGCTCTGGTACGGCCTGGCGGTGTTTCGGAACGAATCGTTTGTGTCAGAGTGGAAGGGAAGAGGTTGGCGCGAGGGAGCTGGCGGCGGCTATGGAGCCTCTGAGCAGTGACGACCCGGCCGAGATCGGCGGCTATAAGCTGCGGTCCCGGCTCGGTGCCGGCGGCATGGGGCGGGTCTACCTGGCTTCCACGCCGGGCGGGCGCCGGGTCGCGCTGAAGGTTGTCCGCCCCGAGCTCGGCGACGACCCGGACTTCCGCACCCGGTTCCGGCAGGAGATCGCGGCCGCCCAGCGGGTCCGTGGCCTGTACACCGCGGAACTGCTCAACGCCGACCCGGAGGCGACGCCGCCCTGGCTGGTCACCGCCTACGTGCCCGGGCCGTCGCTGCAGCGCGCGGTGGCCGAGCAGGGCCCCATGCCCGCCGAGACCGTGACCCTGCTGATGGCCGGGATCGCCGAGGCCCTCCAGGCCATCCATGGCGCCGGCGTGGTGCACCGGGACCTCAAGCCGTCCAACGTGCTGCTGGCGCCGGACGGCCCGCGGGTCATCGACTTCGGCATCGCCCGCGCGGCCGAGTCCACCAGCGTGACCCGCAGCGGCATCCGGGTCGGGTCCCCCCAGTTCATGGCGCCCGAGCAGATCCGCAGCACCGGGGCCACCCCGGCCGTGGACATCTTCGCCCTCGGCTCGGTGGCCGCGTTCGCCTCCACGGGCCGGGCTCCGTTCGGCGAGGGCGACCCGGCCGCGCTGATGTACCGGGTGCTCAACGAGCAGCCCAACCTGACCGGCTGCTCGGGCCCCATCCGCGACCTGATCGAGCGTTGCCTGGCCAAGGACCCGGCCGGCCGCCCGAATCCGGCCCAGATCATCGAAATCTGCCGGGAAATGGCCCAGGGCAACCTGGGCGACTTCAGCGAGTCCTACTGGCCCACCCTGTCCGCCCCGGCCCGGACCGGCACCATGGCCGAGTCCGAGGCCCCCTGGTCGCCGCCCCCCGGAAGCCCCTCGCCGTCCACCCCGGGCGCCTCAAAAGCCCCAGCCCCATCAAACAGCCCACCCGCCCCATCCGCCCCAGCCCCGGGCGCCCCGGGCGCCCCAAATACCCCAGGCACACCAAATACCCCAGGTGCCTCAGCCGCACCAGGCGCCCCGAACAACCCTGCCGCACCAGCCGCCCCAGCCGCACCAGGCGTCTCAAGCACCCCGGGCGCCTCAGCCGCCCAAGGCGCCCCGCCGGCCGCCGGCGCTGGCGTCGTGCCCCCCGAGTGGGCCCGCCCCCGCCCCTCCTCCAGCCGCTCGTCCGGGCCCCGCCGCGCCCCAGCCGCCTCGGGCTCTTCAGCCGTCCCACGCGGCTCAAGCACCTCGAGCAACCCCCGGACCTCGACCGGCCCGCGCCCCCCAACCGGCTCGCGCCCGGCCCCCGGCCCGACCGGTCCCGGCGGCCCGCGCGGCCGGACCGGCGCCCCGACCGGCCCGCGTCCCTCCCCGGCCCCGCCCGCCCCGGGCCGCCTGCCCATCCCGGCCACCCTGAACAGCGCGGCCAAGGCCATGTACGTGGGCGCGGGCGTGGCCGGGGTGGGCCTGCTGGCCGGTCTGGGCACGGTGGGCTCGCTCCGGTCCACGATCGAGCACCAGAACCCCAGCGCCAGCCAGGCCTACGTGAGCTCCACGCTGGGCACGGCCGTCTTCTCCATCGTCGCCCTGGGCGGCGTCGGCATCTTCATGTGGCTGCTGATGGCCCGCCTCACCCGCCGCGGCGAACGCCGGGCCCGCACCCTGTCCACGCTGCTGTTCGCGCTGGCCAGCCTGATCGCCATCAACCTCAGTTCCCGCGGCGAGGCCACCGCGCTGTCCAGCGCGTTCGGCGCGCTGGAATGGGTCACCGGCCTGATCGCCATCATCCTGCTGTGGAGCGCCCCCAGCCGCCGCTACTTCGACTCCCTGCAGCCACCCGGCGTCGGCTCCCCGTCCCGCTCACCCAGCCTGCGCGAACGCGCCGAGTCCCAGCGCGCCAACCCCGCCGACCGCGACTGGCCCGCCCCGCGCCGTTGACAGGGACCCCTGACGACGGCTCCGACCACTCGGTATATGCGCTAAGCTCTACCGGTACCGCAAGGGGCTATGGCGCAGTTGGTAGCGCGCTTCCATGGCATGGAAGAGGTCTGGGGTTCGAATCCCCATAGCTCCACACTTCAGCAAGCTTTTTCGAATATAACTTCTCAGGCCAAGTGTCATTTCAAGTGACTAAGTGCCAATTTCGGTGATGGCGTGACCCCATAGCGGGACCATAAGCGGCGCACACAGGATCTGCTGACCTGCGCAAATGGCTTGCACACGCTTGGCATCAGACGATGGCCGCTTCCGTGACACGGATGATCGGGCCTGTTTTTTGTGACGGCCGCGCCGCCTGCATCAAGGGGACGTTCAGCTGATCTGGGTGGTGCTGGGCCGCTGCCATCGCTGTCAGCGTCCCGGAGTGGGTAAGCGGCTCAGGCCGGCCACTAAACCGCAGGGCGGCAGCG
>DASXMW010000211.1:0-18645 GCA_036495425.1 Streptosporangiaceae bacterium
TTTGCCATCGTCCCACAGCTCGCCGAACAGGTTGCCCATCGCCGTTTACCCCTGCCCGTGGCCGGTGACGTTCCAGATGTCCCGGTACACGCCGTCCGGGCCGTTCAGCTCGTCCTGGCCGGCCTGCTTCCACTGCTGGGCGGCCTGGCTGCCCACCTGGGACCAGGTCAGGTTGCCCTCCGGGGTCTGCGCCCCGGTGACGCCGGCCGCGTCCTGCGACCACGAAGCCTGCGCCGCCTGGCCGTCGGTCAGGTGCGGGTCCCCGGCCAGCGCGACGGTGACGTTCTTGGCCACGCCGGTCAGGTACTGCTCGGTGTCGGCGTAGACCCCGGCCGACAGGCCGAGCCGGGCCGCGAACTGGTTGCCGTCCTGGACCAGGGACCGCACGCCCCACGACCAGCGGTCGCAAAAGTCGCCGAACGCGCCGGCCAGGTCGGCCTGACCGGCCTGCAGGCCGGTCAGGCTCAGCCCGGAGAAACCGCGGCCCACCTCGGCTGTTTCGTCGATGCCGAGGCCTTTCAGGGCCCCGATCGAGTCATTGATGCCTTGCGCAGTCGCGTTCAGCGCCGCCCGGTCGACCGAGAATCCGTCCGCCATCTGTCACCTTTCCCCGCGTCCCGTCCATATCGGGGAACACGGTCCCGGCCCGGGCCCGGTTCATCCGCAAAGGCAGGCGTTCATCTTCACGTCGAATGAACCGTGGTTGGCGCCGCCGCGTTCATGACGGGTAACGGGGAATTCGAGCCGGCCGCCTCGTCGATCGCGCGTCATCTTCACGCAGGCCGGCGCCGGAACTGACACTCATGAGGAAGAAGTGAGGTGACCCGGATGCCATCCGGTGAATCCGCGGTTGACCGGGCAGCCATGGCCACCGGGGCCAGCCAGGTCGAGCAGGCGGTCTCGGTCATCCAGGGACTGCAATCCAGCATGAACGGCTACGCCAGCCAGTTGCAGGGGGGCTGGCAGGGCCAGGCCGCGACCGCGTTCAGCAACACCTACGAGGCGTTCACCGCCGACTTCGCCAAGGTCCTGAACGCGCTCCAGTCGATCCAGGAAAAGCTGGTCTCCACCCATGGGACCTACACGACCACGGAAGAGACGAACACCAGCCAGGTGACCCGGGTCGCGGGTCTGCTGAACGGATAGGGGCACGCCGATGAGCGAATACACCATGGCCGTGTTCGGCACGTTGCAGCAGGGCGAAGCTGACTTCCAGCGCACCTACTCCTCCCTGCAGACCGAAGTCTCTTCTCTCGAGTCCCAGCTGCGCTCGTCGCTGTCCCGCTGGGACGGCTCGGCCCAGACCGCTTACTACCAGGCCCAGACCCAGTGGAACGCGGCCATGGCCAACATGGCCCAGGTGCTGAGCCAGCTCGGCGCGGTGATCGGCACCGCCAACGACAACTACCTGAACGCCGAGTCGCGCAACACCGCCCTCTGGGGCGGCTGACCCCGGGGGAGGGGACCATCATGGAGTGGGGCACACCGTGAGCATTGACCAGACCCTCGCGGTCCACCGCGACGTCCTCCGTTCGGTGGCCGGCCGGCTCCGAACCGGCCTGACCGCCCTGGACGCGGCGGTGACCCGGGTCCAGGCCGCCGGGCCCGGGGCTGGTTCCCTGGGCGGCTGGCCCACCGGCGACGCCTTCAGCGGCAATCTGGCCCGCGCCCACCAGGGCTGCCTGGCCGCCGCGGGCCAGGTCGTCGACGCCCATCAGGCCGCCGCGGCCAACCTGTCCGACTCGGCCGCCACTTACGAGGCGGCCGAGTCGGACAGCACCCGCGCGGTCCGGGCGGTGGCCGCCTCATGACCGCCTACGAGGTCACGACGGGCCACGTGCCGGCCTACGCCGGGGCAGGCCTCCCGGCCGCCGAGGTGGCCCGGATCCTGCACCGCCTGGACCCGGCCGCGCTGCAGGAGGCCGGCGCCGCGCACACCGCCCTGGGCCGGGAGCTCGACACCATGGCGGCCCAGCTGACCCAGGAGTCCCAGACCCTGGCCCAGCACTGGTCCGGATCGGCCGCGCGCCGGGCGCAGGCTCAGTTCCAGCGGCTGCACACGCAGACCGCCACCCTGGCCGCCCAGGCCACCCGGACCGGGTCGGTCCTCACCTGGCTGGGCACCCAGGTCGTGCCCGCGTTCCGTGATCCGTCCGACGCCAGGCAGGCCCAGCAGTTCCTGACCAGCCTGAGCGCGGCCCTGGTCCGGGCCAACGGCGCCCTGCCCCCCGAGATCGGCGTCTCCGACACCGCCCAGCTCGCCTCGGCCGCCCCCGGCCCAGGCCCCGCCCCCAGCAATCCCGCGTCTCCCGGCAGCCTCAACGGCTCCACATCGTCCGGCGACCCCGCCGCCCCCAGCCTCGCGGCCTCCGGCAGCCCGGCTGCGCCCGCCGCCCCCAGCAACCTGGTCCCCGGCACCCCCACTGGCCCGGCCAACCTCATGGGTGTTACCAGCAACGCCCCCGGTGGCCCCGTCAGCCCCACCGGCCCCGGCAACCCCGCCAGCCCGGGCACCACCACGGGCCAAGTCCAGCCGGCCCCGCTGGCCAGCCGCCTCCAGAGCGCCGCCCCGGACCCGGCTCCCACCGCCCGGCCCGCTCCGGCGGTCCCCGAGGCCCCCGCCGACCCAGCCCCCTTTCCCGCGGGCGGCGCCGGAACCCCGGCCCCGCTGATCTCCGGCCTGACCACTCGCCCGAGCCGGGTCAAGCAGCCCGCCGACCCCCGCCCGGTCGATCAGGACAGCGGCCTGTCCGGCGGCGCGCTCCCGCTCCAGCCCGGCACCGACCCCGCGTCCCCGGCCGCCCTGACCGCGGCCCGCGCCCCGGCCGGCCACAACACCCCTGGCGCCCTCCCCATGGCCGGCGGCGTCTCCAGCCAGTCCGACCACGAACGCCACCGCGAATCCTGGGCCCCCGAAGACCGTAACCCCTGGGGCCTCCCCGACACCTGCGTCCCGCCACTCATCGAAGGCAGTTGACCGCTCTGGCCAGCTATCGCTCGTGCGGCAGGGTGGGACGGGCCACCGGAACGAGACTGAGGATCTCCTCCAGGCCCCTGAAGTCGTCCGGGTTCGTCGTGCAGAGCGGGAGGTCGGCGGCGATGGCCGTGGCGGCGATCATCAGGTCGCTGGCCCGGCGGCGCGGCTTCCGTCCGGCGGCGACGACGGCCGCGGTCACCCTGCCGTAGATCCTGGCCGCCTCGGCGTCAAACGGAATAGGGTCGAACTCACTTTCAGCGCGCTGCAGGATGTCGAGACGCCGGGCCCGTTCGGCATGTTCCTCGTAGACGTCCTGTTCAGCTGACGGCCGAACTTCGTGCGGCCCGGCGGAGAGTTCGGCCAGGGTGATGGCGCTGATCGCCACCTCGTCCGGCAGTTGGTCCGGCAGGATCCACCGGCGCAGGATGATGATGTTGGTGTCCAGCAGCCCCCGCGGGGGCCGTTCACCGGTCATAGGCGCTGGTCGCCTCGTGATCGGCAGCCGCCTCCTGGTCGGCCCGGAACCTGTCGAGGTCGACGGACGCAGCACCACGTGAGGTGGCCACGAATTCGGCCTTTGGCACGAACCGCCGCCGCGCGCGCAGCGGAATCAGTTCGCCGATCCGGTGCCCGTCTCTCGTGACCGTGAAGGACTGGCCATGCTCCACGGCATCCATGATCTCCCGTGACCTGGTTCGCAGATCGCGCTGCGTGATCTCAGGCTGGCTACTCATGACTTAAATGTAGCACTGTGTGCTACCCGGTGGCATCGGCGGCGATCGCCTGAGCCATGGCCGCCGGCCGTCTTACCGGCTTCCGGGCCCGCAAGGCGAGGATGGTGGGTACCCCACGGTCGCCAGTCTCGGCGGCGTGCTCGATGACCAGCCCGTTCCGGGCCAGGGCGTTGAGCAGGTCGGCCAGCGGGAACATCCGCATCCCCACCCGGGCCCGGATGAACGGGCCCCACCACGGCGCGGGCGCGTGCCAGCCCGCCTGCCGGTAGGTCGGGTGGGCGCGGACCCCGCCGTCGTCCAGCCATTCGATGTGCGGGCCGTTGAAGCAGGGGTGCGCGCCCCAGTAACCGAACAGCCCGCCCGGCTGCAGCACCCGCGCGGCCCGCCGGAGCGACAGCCGCTTGGCGCAGGGCGAACGGGCTCAGCCCGCCAGCACCGGGGCTGCCACGTACGGGATCGTCTGCGGCCCCTCGGGCAGCACGCAGACCCGCGCCTCCGGCCCGGCCTCGGCCAGGCGGCCGGTGACCTCGGCGGCGATGTCGCCGACCGGCTCGAAGTGCGCTGACCGCAGGTCGTCGTCGCTGAGAAAGCCAGTGTGCACGCCGACCCGGGCCCGGGCCTGGATCTTCGCTTGGACCTGGATCTGCCACTGGTCCGGGATGGTCTCCGCCCGCGACTCGATGCTGGCCAGCAGCGCTTCGGGGGAGTCGGCCGAGGCCAGCTCGGACCGGTAGGAGCCGTGGTCGGGGAAGCCGTCGCGGCATTCGGCGGCGCAGATGATGGTGCCGCCCGGCTTGACCACCTGAGCCGCGGCCGACATGCCCTTGACCGCCTGGTACAGGTTCTGGTCCAGCGGATACCCCGAGTTCGTCGTGACCACCACGTCGAACAACCCCGGCACCGGGCGCATGCTCAAAGACCGGGACAGCGCCCGCGCCTCCGCGTGCGTAGCCGGCAGATCTCCGCCGAACGCCGCGACGATGGCCTGGTCGCGGTTGAGGATGACGTCGAAGCAGAAGTCCACCCCGGTGCCGGCCGCGATGGCCCGGACGTCGTCGTGGACGGGGTTCCCCTCGCACACGCCCCACCGGGCCCGGGGATGCCCGATGCGCGCGGCGTTGTGCAGCTCCAGCACGGTGTCCAGGGCGGCCAGGCCGGGCGCGGCCAGCTTGGGGCCGCCGGAGAAGCCGGCGAAGAAGTGCGGCTCGACGAAGCCGGTGGTGATCCGGATGTCGGCCCGGACCCACTCGCTGTTCAGCCAGACCGGGACGCCGGCCCCGAACCGGCCGCACCAGGTCAGCGAGTCCCGGTCGCGGGCGTCGTGGTTGACCACCCGGACCCGGCGCGGGATCTCGTCGCCGAGCATGGCCCGGATCTCGTCGGCTGTGTTACCCCGGTGGGTGCCGGTAGCCACCAGGATCACGATGTCGTCCAGGGCGGTGATCCCGTCCAGCGCACCCAGCACGGCCTCGATCATCGGCTGGCGGGGCTGCGGCCGGGTCGCGTCGCAGATGGCGATGGCCACGGTCTGCCCGGGCCGCACCCGCGCCCGCAGCGGAGGCCCGGCCACCGGCTCGCGCAGGGACCGCCGCAACTCCGCCCCGGGATCGGGGACGCCGGGGCGGAAGTCCGGCGTGACCACCGTGGTCCGGCCGGGCGGGAACCGGACGCTGAGGCCGTCGTCGCCGTAGGCCAGCCGGACCTCGGCTTGTTGCTCGCTCACCCAGCCATGATCTCCCGCGCACCCCCTAGGCGAACAGCTTGTCGCCCCAGGACTCGCCCCGGCTCAGCCCGGGCGGGCAGGCGAACACCGCGCTCCCGGTGTGCTGGATGTACTCGTTCAGCGCGTCCGCCGCCAGCGAGTTCTGCAGCTTGACGAACTGGGACGGGTTCTGCATGAAGGCGATGAAGAACAGCCCGCCCAGCAGCGTGCCCCGCTGGGGGTCGATGCCGTCGGTGAACGAGTAGCCCCGGCGCAGGATGCGGGTGCCGCCGTTGTGCTCGTGGCTGGCCAGCCGCATGTGCGCGTCCATCGGGATCGCGGGCCCCAGCCCGGTGGGCGACTTCTTGGCGAAGTTCGGCTCGGTGAACTCGGAACCGCCCGACAGCGGCGCCCCGGCTACTTTGGACCGGCCGATCACGTGCTCCTGGTCCTGCAGGTAGTCCCGGTCCCAATTTTCGACGAAAATCCGGATCTTCCGTGCCACCAGGTAGCTGCCATTGCCGAACCACGACTGGCCGGACTCCGGCCCGGTCCACACGTACTTGTTCATCAGCTCGGTCTGCTCGGACTTGATGTTGCGGGTGCCGTCCTTGAACCCGAGCAGGTTCCGCGGGGTGGCCTCGGCCGTGGAGGTGGTGGAGGTCCGGCCGAACCCGAGCTCCATCCAGTTGTGCTCGACCGCGCCCATGCCGATCCGGGCCAGGTTCCGCACGGCGTGGAACGCCACCAGCGGGTCGTCCGAGCAGGCCTGGACGCACAGGTCGCCGCCGGTGTAGTCGGGGTCCAGGTTCTCGTTGGGCAGTGGCGGCAGCTGGGCCAGCGCCGACGGCTTCCTGCCCGCCAGCCCGAACCGCTGGTCGAACAGCGAGGGCCCGTAGCCCACCGTGATCGTCAGCCGGGAGACCGGCGAACCGACCGCCTCGCCGGTGTCGAGCGGCGGCGCGTACGGCTGGGTGTCCTCCCCGACCAGCTGCCCGGCGGTCATCCGGGCCGCCGCCGTGGTCCAGTCATTGAGCAGGTCACGCAGGTCGGACCGGCTGGTGCCGGACACCACGTTCATGGTGCCGAAGGCCAGCCGGTCCTGGGCCGGGGTGGCGATGCCCGCCTGGTGGGTCCCGTAGAACGGGACGGTCTGGTCGCTGTCCCCGACGACGTCGCTGGTCTTGGCGGCGGCGCTGCTGCCGCTGGAGTGGCCGAAGTACCCGCCCAGGCCGCCGGCCACCGCGCCCGCGCCGAACAGGCCGGCCCCGGCCAGCATCCGCCGCCGCGACGGCCCGGCTGACTGATTGCCCCCGTCGTCCGGGTGAGCCGGGCCGTTCGTCACTTGGTCGGCCATCTACGCGGTGCCCACCTGGCTCGAGACCTTGGACAGGGTTTCGGCCAGCGCGTTCACCGAGGACGACAGCTGGCGGCGCTGGGCGTCGAGCACGGTCGAGTACTCGACGTAGCCGGTGTCGTCGTAGCCCGGGCTGGCCTTGTACTTGCTCAGCGCGGTCAGCACGGCCGCGTTCCGCTGCTTGATCTGGGTCAGCAGGCTCGGGTCCTTCTTCTGCAGGTAGGGCGTGAGCAGGGTGACGACTTCCATGGCCCCGTCGACGTTGGCCTTGAACACCGGGAGGTCGGTGTTGGAGTACCGCTCCTCCTCACCGCTGATCTTGCTGGTGGCGGCCTCGTTGACCAGGTCGGTGGCGCCACTGGCCAGCTCCAGCGGGTTGTACTGGGCGCGCTTGACCAGGGTCAGCAGCTGCTGCTCGTGCTTGATCAGCCCCGAGCACAGTGCGGGCGCGCCCGTGAGGGTGTTGTCCGACCACATCAGCTGCTCCAGCCGGTGGAAGCCCGTGAACTGGGACTTGACCGTGACCGGGTTCTCCCACCGGCCGTCGATCTGGGTGTCGAGCGTGCCCCAGATCTCGGCCACCGGTTCGATCCGCTCGTAGTAGACCCGGGTCTTGGGGTAGAGGATCTTGGCCCGGTTCAGGTTTCCGGCGTCGATGGCCTTGCAGAACGTCTGGGACGAGGAGACCAGGTCGGTGGTCTGCTGGTTGATGTAGGTCGTGTAGCCCCGGACCGCCGAGGCCAGCTGCGGGTTGGACTGCCAGGACGCCTCGGTGCTCTTGCCGGTCACGGTGAACTTCCAGTGCTCCTGGGACGCGCCCGGGCAGTTGAGCTCGTAGCTGCCGGGGGCCAGGGTCAGGTCGAACCCGCCGGACAGGCCCGGCGTCAGGTTCTCCTGCTCGCCCAGAATCTTGCTTCCGTTCGACGTGCGCAACTCGGCTTCGGTCACCGCGCTGGCGTCCTTGTTGGTCACGTTGAACTGCACGGCACCGGTGACCACCTTGGCGGGCTTGGCCGCGCAGCCCTGCGGGGTGAGGCTGATGCTGACCGTGGTCGTCTTGCCCGAATCAGCGATGGTCTTGGACTTGGACGCCGAGCTGGAGCAGCCCGCGGCGACCACGACGGCGCCGGTGATCAGGGTGATCATGGCGGTGAGGCGGGATGTCCTGCCGCGCATGGGTCGCCGATTGCCGTCAAGCCTCACGAGGAGTGACTCCTTCTATTTTTGGTGAAAGGTCGGGGGCGGGGGCTACTGCTCGTGGCGGGGTCCGGCGGCGGGCGGGCCAGGCCACGAGCAGGACCATTGGCACCAGGTAGACCAGCCAGGCGATGACCATGATCCAGCTGGGGAACGGCTGGATGCCCAGCACGCCGGTGAGCAGGGAGGACAAGGGTGTGCCCGGCCGGACCAGCCAGGACAGGTCGAACGCCTGGGCCTGGCCGAAGTTCAGCCAGCCCGCCTCGTTGGCGGTCATGAACGCGGTCATGACCAGCCCGGCCGCGACCACCACCAGGACGAGTCCGGTGACCTTGAAGAACCGGGCCAGGTTCAGCCGGACCCCGCCCTTGTAGATGCCGTAGCCGATCACCGCGGCCAGCAGGACGCCGATCACCGCGCCGACCCAGGAGGTGGTGGCGTCCCCGGACGCGTTGAAGGTGGCCAGCAGGAACACGGCCGTCTCGAAGCCCTCACGCAGCACGGCCAGGAAGGCCATGATCACCAGGGCCCGGCTCGACCCGCTGGCCAGGGCTGATGCGGCCGCCCCTTCCAGCTCCTTCTTCATGCCGCGGGCATGCTTGCGCATGAAGAGGATCATGTAGGTGACCATGATCACGGCCAGCGCGCCGACCACGGTCTCCAGGCCTTCCTGCTGCCGCTGCGGCAGGTCGTGCGAGATCACCTGGAGGGCGATGGCGATGCCGATGCAGATCAGGACGGCGACGGCGGTCCCCAGCCAGACCTGCCGGAGGGCGTCCCGGCGGCCTTGCTGGCCCAGGAACGCGGCGATGATCCCGACGATCAGCGCCGCCTCCAGACCTTCCCGGAGTCCAATCACGAACGTTGGCAGCACTTGACGCCGGCCCTCCTGTCTGCTCAGTAGGTAAGCCTTACCTAACTAAGGCCAGCCACACCTTATTCGAACCAGACGTGGTCCCGTCAAGAGGATGATCCGTATTGATACGGTGAGCCCGTGACCGCCCTGCCGCATGAGCTGCGCGAGCTGATCGAAGCCGGGCCGCTGGCCCACCTGGCCACGATCAACGCCGATGGGACCCCTCAGGTCAGCGTGATCTGGATCGGGCTGGATGGCGACGAGGTGGTCAGCGGCCACCTGAACTGGTACGCCAAGCTGCGCAACATCGACCGCGACCCCCGGGTGGTGCTCTCGTTCGACGCCCCCCGGGAGCCGGGGGTGGTCCTGAACCCCTACGCCGTGCTGACCGCCCGGGCCGCCATCGAGCCCAGCGACCAGACCTGGGACCTGCTCAACCGGCTGGCCAAGGTCTACCTGGCCCCGGACGCCGAATTCCCCGCCCCCCGGGGACCTGGCTGGATCATTCGTTACCAGGTCACCCGGGTCGGCGGGGTCGGCCCCTGGGCCTGACCACGGATTGTCGGTGGTCCCGGTTACCGTGGCCCCATGACCACACTGCAGAACCGGCCCAGCACCGCCCTACTTGTCGTCGACGTGCAGAACGGGGTGGTGGAGAAGGCGTACCAGCGCGACGCGGTGGTGGCCAACATCGGCCGCCTGGTGGCGCGAGCGCGGCAGCAGCAGGTGCCGGTGATCTGGGTCCAGCACTCGGCCGACGACGAGCTGATTCCGGGCAGCCAGGACTGGCAGATCGTGCCCGAACTGGCCCCCGACGACAGCGAGCCGGTGATCGGGAAGCGCTACGGCGACTCGTTCGAGGCCACCGACCTGGAAAACGTGCTGGACGGCCTGGGAGTCGGCCGTCTCGTGGTGGCCGGGGCCGAGACCGACGCGTGCGTCCGCTGCACGCTGCATGGCGCGTTCAGCCGCGGTTACGACGCCACCCTGGTCAGTGACGCGCACACCGCGGGCGACAAGTCCCAGTGGGGCGCGCCTCCGGTGGACCAGGTCATCGCGCACACCAATCTGTACTGGAGCTTCACCGGCGCGCCGGGCCGCACCGCGGGCACCGCCGAGACGGCCAAGGTCGACTTCAGCGGCCCGTCCTGAGCGCCGCCTCGACGTAGACCCGGGCCGCGGCCGGGCTGACCCCCGCCGCGACCAGCACGGCCGTGGCCGCCGCCTGCCCGGTCGGGTCGCTCCACTCCGCCGACGGCGGGGTTTCCAGCAGGGCCAGCACCACCGACTCGGTGGCCAGGGCCAGCACCGGCGCGGGCAGGTGCGTGCCGAACGACCCGTCCCGCTGCCCGCGTTCCAGGATCGCGACCGCCTCGGCCCGGGCCGGGGCCAGGATGGCCCGGAGCCGCTCCTCGCCCAGCCGCCGCCGGGCCAGCGAGATCAGCATCCGGTAGTGGTCGCCCACCTCCCACGAGGCCAGCACCAGCCCGGCCAGTGCGGCCGCCGGCTCCGCGCCGGGTCGCCGGGCGGCCGTGAACGCCTCCTCCAGCCGTTCCTCGGCCTCGGCCGCCAGCGCGTCGATCAGCGCCTCCCGGTTGGGGAAGTGCCCGTACAGGGTGCGCCGCACCACCCCGGCCGCCCGCGCGATCTCGTCCAGGCTGGCGTCCGGGTCCCGCCCCAGCTCCTCCCGCGCCGCCGCCAGCAGCCGCACCCGATTGGACCGCGCGTGACTCCGCCGCGGCTGCGGCTCCGCCGCCGTGCGCCCAGTACCCAAACCCAACTCCTGCGTCTCAGGTATCAGGCCACCGTAACGCCCGCCTCCGCGTCACCCACCCCACTCCGACCCCGGGTCTCCGGGGTTTGTGCGCGAAAAATGTCGCTATCACAGCTCGCTATCACAGCATGTTTTGCACACTTTCCGGCGCCCTTCGCCCCGGTTCTTGATCCCTGCCGACCCTGCCGCTCCGTTCACAGCGGACTGACCTCGTTATTTGCACATTAGTGTGCAGGTAAGTATATTTGCACATGAATGTGCAAGTTCTCTACGAGGAGGTCCAGGTGCTGTTTCTCCACGCCGACTTCTGGCCGCTGTTCTGGGGCGTCATCGGGGGCGGGGCCGGGCTGACCGGGCTGCTGTCGCTGTTCGCCGCCCACGCGAGCCAGGGCCACCGCCGGCAGGCTCCGGTGCCCGCCGAGGTGACCCCGCGCCGTCACGACGAATCAGCTCAGCCGGCCCGCGCCGCCTGAGCCGGCCCATCAGACCTCGCTGCTACGCGGGGGCGCGGCCGTGCCGTACAGCCGCTCGGCGGGGGCCGCGTACGCCTTCCGGGCCTGCTCCGGCATGCCGCCGCGCACCTCGGGCGGCACGGACGGCCGGCCCCCGGGCCCGCCGCGACGCTCCTGGCTCACCCGGCCCGCATCTCCGGCACCGGAGCCACTGGCACCACTGGCACCACAGGCGCGACCGGCCGCGCGACCGGGTGAGCCACCCGGGCGACCCGCCCGCGACCCGCCCGTGCACACCAGCGCAGGCCGGACTGGTGCCGCCGCGGCCGGTGGCCCGCCGCCATCGGAGTCAGGACGGAGACCGGCGCCGCCGGGGGAGGGGCGTCCAGGCTCGCGTCCATGCGCAGGATGCGCCCGTGCAGGGCCCGCAGGGCGGGCCCGGGGTCGATGCCCAGGTCGTCGGCGAGCCGCCGCTGGGTGACGCCGAACGCGGCCAGCGCGTCGGCCTGCCGGCCCGACCGGTACAGGGCCAGCATCAGCAGCTCGGTGAGCCGCTCCCGCAGCGGGTCGCCGGCCAGCAGCCCCGGCAGCTCCGCGGCCGCCGCCCCGTGCCCGCCCAGCTCGATGTCCAGGGCCAGCCGCTCCTCCAGGGCCGTCATCCGCAGCTCGGCCAGCCGGTCCCGCTGGGACTCGGCGTACCGGCCCGGCAGCCCGGCCAAGGGCTCGCCCTGCCACAGCGCCAGCGCCTGCCGGAGCAGCCGCGCGGCCTGCGCCGGGTCCGCGTGGCTGGCCCGCGCCCTCCCGGTCAGCAGCACGAACGTGTCCAGGTCGAGCCCGAACCCGTCCCGGGTCAGCAGGTAGCCGTCGCCCGCCGACTCGATCAGCCCGTCCGTCTCGCGGCCCAGGCCGGCCCCCGTGGCGCGGCCCAGCACGCGGCGCAGCCGGGACACGTACGTGCGGACCGTGCCCGCCGCCGTCCGCGGCGGGTCCGCCGCCCACAACCCGTCGATCAGCGCGCCGATCGGCACCTGCCGTCCCTCGGCCAGCAGCAGGGCCGCCAGCACCGACCGCTGCTGCGGCGCGCCCAGGTCGAGCTCGGTATCACCGTGCCAGGCCCGCACCGGGCCCAGCAGCGCGAAGCGCAGATCTGCCGTCATCTCAATCTCCCCGTGTCACAGGACCCGGCCTAGGTCGCGGATCCCCCCGGTCCGCACGAGTCCCTGATACTGACGATCCTGCTCGCCGGCCCCATCGATCGGCATCGGCAAGCTGGCGGATGTTTTACCGCGCCGGGGGTTACGGACCGTGGCCCAAATCGCCCATACCGCCCACGGACGGTTAGGCTCTGCGGTATGTCCCGACCGACCACGGCGGCGGAACTCGCCGGGCGCGACCGGGAACTGGCCTACGCCGGGGAGCTGGTCACCGGGCTCGCCAGCGGCCGGGGTGGGCTGGCCTGGATCGGCGGCGAGCCCGGTATCGGCAAATCGGCCCTGGTCGACGCGATCACGGCCCGGGCCGCGGCCGCGGGCTGCCGGGTCTTCCGGGGCAGCGGGGACGAACTGGCCCAGGCCTTCCCGCTCCGGCTGATGGCTGACTGCCTGGGCATCTCCGAGCGGTCGGCCGACCCGCGCCAGGTGATGATCGCCCGGCTGCTGCGCGGCGAGGCCAGCGACTCCGGCGCGATCGACGCCGTGCTGGCGGCCAGCGAGCGCATCCTCGAGCTGGTCGACCGCTACTGCGCGGACCGGCCGGTGCTGCTGGCCGCCGAGGACCTGCACTGGGCTGACGAGCCGAGCCTGCTGGTGTGGAACCGGCTGGCCCGGGCCACCGACCAGATCCCGCTGCTGCTGATCGGCACGGCCCGGCCCGCGGCGCACCGGCCCACCGTGACCCGGCTGGGCGACCTGGTCCGGGAGCGGGGCGGAACCGTGCTGGACCTGGCGCCGCTGGATCCGGCCGATGTGGCCCGGCTGGCCGGGCGGATCGCGGGCGCCCCGCCCGGCCCCGCGCTGCGCGCCGAGCTGGCCCGGGCCGGGGGCAACCCGCTGTACGTCCGCGAACTGGTCGACGCCCTGGTCCGCGACGGGCAGGTCAGCCAGGCCGACGGCGTGGCCGAGTTCCACGGCGATTCCGGGGCCACCCCGGGCTCGGTGGCCCTGGCCATCGGTAGCCGGCTGCGGTTCTACACCGAAGAATCGGCCAGCGTGCTCCGGCGCGCCGCCCTCCTCGGCCACGACTTCGACCTCGATGAGCTGGCCGTGGCCACCGGGCAGTCGGTGGCCGAGCTGTCCGGGATCGTCGAAGAGGCCATCGCCGCCGGCGTGGTGGTCACCGCGGGCCAGCGGCTGAGGTTCCGGCACGACCTGATCCAGCAGGTGCTGGTGGAGCAGGTCTCGCCGGTGTCCCGGGCCGCCCTGCACGGGCACATCGCCCGCGAGCTGGCCGCCGCGGGCGCCAGCCCGGAGATCGTGGCCCGGCACCTGCTCGCCGTCCCCGGTCACAACGAACGCTGGGTGCAGGAGTGGCTGGCCGAAGTGCCCGAGCCCATGCTGTCGGCGGTCCCGCAGGTTTCGGTGGAGCTGATCGACCGGGTGCTGTCCGCGCCCGGCCTCGGCGACCGGGCCTGGGCGGCGCTGGCCGCGCGCCAGGCCCAGTTGCAGTTCTGGCTGGGCCACGACGAGCAGGCCGCCGACCTGGCCGCCCAGGTGTCCCGGCGGGCCACCGATCCGCTGCTGGCCACCCGGATGCGGATCCTGACCCTGCGGTCGGCGGGCCGGATGGGGCGGCTGGAGGAGGCGTTGCCGGTCGCGCTGGCCCCGATGGACACCCGGATCCCGCTCGCCTACCAGGCCCGGCTGGGGGCGTGGTCGGCGGTGCTGCTGGCCAGCGTGGGCCGGGCCCGCGAGGCCGGGGCCATGGCCCGGACCGCGCTCAGCCAGTCCCGGCAGGCCGGGGACCCGCTGGCCACCGCCACCGCGCTGCACGCGCTGACCCTGGTCAGCGACGCCCCGACCGCGCTCGGCCTGATCGACCAGGCCCTGGCCGGACTGGGCCACGACCCGGAGTCCACCGACCTGCGGCTGCTGCTGCTCAACAACCGGCTCAACTACCTGAACTCGCTGGGACGGCGGGAGGACGTGGCCAAGACGTTGCCGTCGGTCCTGGTGCTGGCCGAGCGGGCGGGGACGTTCCGCACGGTGGGGCTGCTGGCCACGGCGGCCGAGGCCTGCTACCTCCAGGGGGCCTGGGACGACGCGCTGGTGTACCTGGCCGGCATCGAGCCCGAGTACCTCAGCAACTGGTCCAACCTCAATCCGGCCGCGCTGGCCGCGCTCATTGCCCTGCACCGCGGTGACCGGGACCGGGCCGACGAGTACCTGGCCGCCACCAGGGTGGGCGCGCGGCCGTCCGGCCCGGGGTCGGCGGCCAACTGGCGGCTGACCGCGGCCTGGGCGCTACGAGCGGAAACCGCCGGTGACACCGGCCGGGCCCTGGAGCTGATGGCCACCTGGCTCGACCCGGCCCCCGTCCGCGGCCAGGAGACCCGGCACGAACTGCTGCCCCAGCTGGTCCGGGTGGCACTGGAGGCCGGGGACCGGGACCTGGCCACCGCCGCGGTCGCGGCCAGCGAGGCCGACGCCGCCGCCCATCCCGAGCCGGTCATCCTGGCCTCGGCCCGGTGCTGCCGGGCCCAGCTGGACGACGACGCCGACGGCCTGCTGGCCGCGGCGGGCAGCTACCTCGAGCACGGCTGGCCGCTGGAGCGGGCCGCCGCCCTGGAGGAGGCCGCGGTCCGGCTGGCCTCCTCCGGCGACGTGACCCAGGCCCGCGCGGTGTTCAATGACGCGATCAGGCTGTACTTCGGCCTCGGGGCCAGCTGGGATCTGCGCCGGACCGAAGCCCGGCTGCGCCCGTACGGCATCCGCCGCGGTCCCCGCGCCCTCAGCCGGCGGCCGGTCACCGGCTGGGCGGCCCTCACCCCCTCCGAGACCCGCATCGCCGAACTGGTCGCCCGGGGCCTCTCCAACCCCGACATCGCCGCCGAGCTCTACGTCTCCCGCCGCACCGTCCAGACCCACGTGTCCAACATCCTGATCAAACTCGATCTCCGCTCCCGGGTGGAAGTAGCCCGCGAATACGCCAGCCGCACCACGTCCGGGCGCCCGCCAACCGGGGACTAGCCCAGCCGCGAGCCCGGAGTCACCGGACGCCTGAGCGGCCGCGGTCAGAAGCTGTTGTCCCCGCCGCCGCCGAAGTCGCCGCCGCCGCCCCAATCGCCGCCGCCGCCGAAGTCCCCGCCGCCGCCGAAGTCCCCGCCGCCCCCGAAGTCCCCGCCGCCGAAGTTGTCGCCGCCGTTGAAGTCCCCGCCGCCGAAGTTACCGTCGTTCCCGCCCGGGCCGCCGTCCCAGCCGGGCTCACCCCAGCCCCAGCCGGGTCCCCAGCCGTAGCCCCAGCCGGGCCCGGACAGCGCCGAACCGAGCAGGAAGCCGGTGAACAGGCCCGGCCCCAGGCCGTAGCCGCCCCAGTAGGCCGGGGCGAACCCCGAGTTGGCGTAGTAGACCGGCTGGGGTGAGCCGGTCTGCTCGACCCGGCGCATCTCCGGCTCGATGCCCTGCTCGATCTTGTGCAGGTCCATGGCGCACACCGGCACGTCCCGGGTGGGGCCGCCGTCGGGCGGGGTCCAGGGCGCGTCGGCCACGGACATGCCGTGCCGCGGGTCGAAGAAACACGACGGCCGCCGCTCGGGCCGGGGCTGGCCCTGAGCCAGCGCTTCGGCCGAAGCCAGCCGGTACTGGGCCTCGGCGATGTTCCGGCTCACCGCCTGCATGTCGGTGGGCTTGCGGGCCGCGTCCAGCGCCGCCGTGCCCCGCTCGTAGGCGGCCAGGGCGGCGGCCTGCTCGGCGGCGGCCTCCGGGTTGCGCTGGATGGCGACGTTGCTGTCCAGGTCGGTGATCTGCTGGTTGAGGGCCAGCAGGTCGTCCTGGGCCGCGGCCTTGGCGTCCTTGAGCTGCCGGGCCCGCTTGGCCCGGCGCGGCCGGACGATGAACATCCCGATCAGCAGGCCGATGATCAGCAGGACGCCGATCACGATCACGATCGGGATCCAGGCGCTGGACGACCCGGATCCGCCCGAGGAGGAGCCTTCCTGCTGCTTGACCTGGGTCACGAACTCGGTCAGGGCCGCGTCCGGGGCGCTGGGGTGGTCCTGGACCGCGGTGGTGGCGATCGACGCCGCCTTGCCGTCCGGCAGCAGCCCCTGGTTGTCGGCGCCGAAGTGGTTCAGCCGGACGTCCCAGAACCCCACCGCGAACTCGTCGTGGCCGCTGAGGTCGCCGATGATGTCGTCCATGGCGGCGTTGTAGCCGCCGTTGCCGGAGGCCGCGACCACGATGTAGATGGGGTCGCTGCCGATCTGCTGTTCGAGCTGGTCCTGCTGGCCCTGGGACAGTGCCTTGCGCGCGTCACTGGCCACGCACACATGGTGGGCGTCCAGGCAGTCGCTGAGCGTGCTGACCCGCGCCGTGCCGGCCCCGCCGGCCGCGCTGGCCAGTCCGGTCAGCGGCCCCGTGAGCAGCCCGGCGGTCACCAGCGCGGCCGCCGTCGCGAGCAATCTCTTCACGGCTTTCCTCCCCGTTCCAGGCCTCCCGGAACCCCCAGCGTATCCAGGTGCGCGTGGCTGGAACGGCGACTGCGGCCGGCGGCGTTACCATACCGCCGGAGGCGATGACGATGACGTCCAGCTGGCACCCGGCCGAGCGCGACCAGGCCGAGGACAATCTGGCCCGCCGCGGAACCCGGTCCGCGCTGCGGGCGGCGCTGGAGGACGGGCCGCGGGACGATGAGTTCAGCCGTCACCTGGCCGCCGCGGCCGCCCTCCTCCGCTCGGAGATGACCGGGTACCGGGCCCGCTCCTGACCCGGCGCCGGCCCGGCTCAGTCCTGGCTGGCGAAGAACTCGCGCAGGTCACCGGCCACCAGGTCCGGGTGGGTGGTGTAGGCGAAGTGCCCACCCTGGCTGAACTCGGTGTAGCGGACGATGTTGCTGGACCGTTCCGCGCAGGCCCGGATGGTCCGGTAGTCCTCCGGGAACACCGCGACCGCGGTGGGCACCCGGTTGGGGGCGTCGCGGTAGCCGGCGCCGCTGTGCGCGTCCTCGTAGTAGTGCCGGGCGCTGGACACGCTGGTCCGGGTGAACCAGTAGATGCAGGTGTGGGTCAGGTAGGTGTCCACGTCCAGGTAGGCGGCGTAGTCGCCCCAGCCGGTCCACAGCTCGGCGTTCCAGGCCAGCGTGCCGACGGGGGAGTCGGTCAGCCCGTAGCCCAGCGTCTGCGGCCGGGTCTGCTGGATGACCTGGTAGCCGGCCTTGCTCTGGAAGTCGGCGGTCGTCCCGGACAGGCTCTCCCGGTCCGTCTCCGTCATCCGGTCCGCCTCGTCCGGGTCGCCGGACGGGAACGCGAAGATCTGCAGCAGGTGCACGCCGGTCAGGCCGTGCGGGGCCAGGATGCCCAGCTCGCGGCCGACCAGCGCGCCCGCGTCCCCGCCGGACATGCCCCACCGCTGGTACCCGAGCCGGGTCATCAGGGTGGCGAAGGCCCGGGCCATCCTGGCGCTGTCCCAGCCCGGCTCGGTGGTGGGCCCGGAGAACCCGTACCCGGGCAGCGACGGCACCACCAGGTGGAACGCGCGCGACGGGTCCGCGCCGTGCGCCCGCGGGTCGGTCAGCGGCCCGATCAGGCCGAGGAACTCCACCACCGACCCCGGCCAGCCGTGCAGGAGCAGCAGCGGCCGGGCGTCCGGCTCGGGCGACCGGACGTGCAAAAAGTGCACATTCTGCCCGTCGATGACCGTGGTGAACTGCGGGAACTCGTTCAGCCGGGCCTCGTGCGCCCGCCAGTCGTACCCGCTGCGCCAGCGCTCGGCCAGCCGCTGCACCACCTCGAGCGGCATGCCGTAGGCGGTGCCCGCCTTGCTCACCTCACCCGGCCAGCGGGCCGCGGCCAGCCGCGCGGACAGGTCGTCCAGGTCGCTCTGCGGGATGCCGATCCGGAACGCTTCGATGCTCTCTGACGTCGTCATACCCTCACGCTAGAAGCCATTCCGGCCAGTTCCTGGCCTCAATTTCGGGCGGCATCCACCGTCTTCACCGCGGTCGCCACCACCGTGGTGTAGCCCATGGTGAACCGCCCGCCCACGCCGTCGATGGCGGCGCCGATCCCGGCCAGCACCTCGTTCAGCGTCGCGGCCGGCATCCGGTTGCTGCCGCCGAACGTGGGCACGGCATCGAGCCATTCGTCCCGCGTGTAGGGCCGTTCCCAGTCGAAGAACCACGTCTCCATTTTTTCGAAGGTCTTCACCTCGCGTATCCCTGTCCGGCCGGGTCCCAGTCTTCGATCCGCCTACCTGGCCGCCGAGCAGGCCCTCGGCCGCCTGGCCGCCGGCGCCGACGTGGCCGCCCTGGCCCCGGCCCTGCTCGGCGCCGGCCACCTGCTGTTCGCGGGCGGCGACCCGTCCCCGCCCGGACCCGGGACCGTCCGCCGCATGGTCACCACCGTCCTGGCCAGCGCGGTCCCGGAGCCGCCGTCCGGCCCGGCCC
>DASXMW010000212.1:0-20027 GCA_036495425.1 Streptosporangiaceae bacterium
CCAGCTGGGCCGCGGTGCTGCCTCGCGCTCCGACCAGGGCCATCTGCAGCGCCGCGGCGATGCTGGCCGGCGAGAACACCAGGTTCTGCTGGTCAGCGCCGAGGCGCCGGTACAGGTCGATCCCGAACGTGTCTTCGGCCATCGCTGCCGCCTGCTGCCGCGCGGCGTCCAGTCCGGTCACTGAGCTGGAAGTCATGGCACCGCCTTTCGCCGCTTGGAGTCCATCAGATCACGCGGGCGTGCGGCCGGTGGACCGGCGTGGGGTGGGGGGTGGAACTCGAACGAGATTGCGGCCGATGGCCCCGGCTGGAAGCGGCGGGCCGGCCGGGCGGCGGGCTGGCGGGGCGCCCTCTCGCGGGCTCGCGGGCTGGCAGGCGGCGGCCTGGGACGGGGGTGACGCGGGGCTCAACTGACGGGAAACGGCGCCTAACGGCAGCAAATGGTCAATCTGGCTGGTCATGGGGTGTTCTCCTGGTGGCGAGACGCCATTAAAACCGCAAGTTAACACGTTCGTTTTCGTGATTCACAGATACGTTTTCCCTGTTCGAGATGTTGTGGGATTGCACACACACAGAACGGTGAGTGACCGGAGGGCCCGACGCGTTGTCTTTCGTTGTCTGATGATCGGCCTTGAGACCGGAAAACCCGGATAGTTTCCAGCTGACAAGAAACGCCGCGTGTTGCCAGCGTAACGCGCGGGAGTGGACCGGAATTCGCTACTGCGGCACGGCGGGAATGCGAGCGCGAGCGGCCACTACGGCTTAGCTCAGCCAACTGGCCGCCTCATCGCCCGCTCTCTTGGGATTCAGCAGCCGCCCAGGCAACAGTTCGAACGGCCGGAAAACCGGGAGTGGCCGAGCGGGCCCTCGACGGCCGAGCCGAGGGCGTGCCGCCCGTGCCAGAGGCCGGGCAGGGCGGCCGCCGGGACGGCGCCGGACCACCGCCAAGGAGGGACGCGGCCGTCGCGGAGCGAACGAGGCAACTGGGTTCAGGCGTGGCCCAGATAGGGCCGGCGCGGGCGCCGGGGGCCGGCAATTGCATAGAGAAAACCGCCCCTGAACTGTGCCTTTGCGACGGATGACCGAGCCTGAGCAGGCACCGCGGAGACCATCCACGACCCAGACTGCGAGTGGCGTGACCGTTGACCGCTGCGCAGCAAGCACGACCGGCCATCGGGGCCCGGCTCACGGCCTGCCCCGGACCAGTGGCCGCGACCCACTCGGAGCGCCAGCCAGGCCGCGGGGTGACGGCCCGGGGTGACCACCCGTCCCCGTGAAGCGTCAAATGTCAACCGAGGCTTATTTTAGACTGGAAGTCATTTATTCGGGCTGACCGCGAGTTAAGCGATTAGCACTGGCTGCAATTTCAGGAGCCGAACTTGCCTTGGGCGGGCCGCGAGCGTGGATGGCCTGTGGCAGCGACCGCCAGGGCTGGCCGCCCGGCCGGCCCCGATCGCGGCCCGCGGCTTGTCCTGACCCCGGGCCCGATCGCCGCCCGCAGCTTGCCCTGACCCCAGGCCCGATCGCCGCCCGCGGCTCGCTTTGATCGCGCTGACCAGCCAGAACACGCTGGCTCAGGTTGACCGGGACGCGGCCGGGCAGCCAGGCCGCGATGACCCAAGGGCTCGCCGCAAGGCGGCATAAAGCTCGCTGACCTGGTCGTTTGACGTGAAACCAAGAATGCCCGCCGGGTTATCCGGCGGGCATCGAGGGGTCGAACGGGCGGGTGCGGGGCACCCGCCGACGGAAGACGCCTGGCTGGAAGCCGCGAGCACGTCGGGCTGCGGACCGTCCGGCTGGGGGGGGAAGCCAGACGATCCGCAGCCAGACGTGTCCTGGCTGCCGCGTCGGCGGGCGCCTTCGCTGCTCTGCAAACCATAATACCGGCTGACGCCGGGAAAATCCTGGAGGCTCGGGCCCTTCTTGAAGCCCGGTCCACGCTACCTATAGTGTACCGCAATGCTTTGCAGGTGCCTATTTATTAAACCACATTCACGCGATGACTCGGTACGCTACTCCTGCGTAACTGCGGCCGCAACCTGAACCCTGGGAAATTTGCCGGCGCGCTTTAAGCAGCGGGTTTTTAGCACGCATGGCACAGTTGAGGCAGATGTTTTGTCACCGACTGAGCATCGCGCCCGGGCGCGGCAGCCCGGGCAGGGCCGGGACCTTGGTCACCTTGAGTAAGGGCCGGTCGGACCTTGTGTGACCAGAAAGTCCCGTGTCGGCCCTGCACGGCCTCGGTGTCGGGTCTAACGTCGATCTTGCGCCAGGTCAGCCGGCCTGCCGCACGCCGACGGGGACGGACCGGCGGGGACGGAGCCTGATCGATGACGCGGACCACCGGGCCGAGCTGGGCCGAGGACCGGCCCGGCACGCTGCCACCGGGGCTGGCCGCGATCTTCCGGCCCCATCTGCCCAGCCTGGCCGGGGAGATCATCCTGGCCATCCGGGACAAGATCCCGGAGTTCGCCCGCCCCATCGACGGCCCTTACGGGCAGATCATGCGCACCGGGGTGGAGCAGGCGCTCACCTCGTTCGTGGACCGCATCGCGGATCCGGGCGTGCCCCTGGCCCACCGGGACGAGGTGGCCCGCATGCTGGGCCGGCACCAGGCCGAAGAGGGCCGGAGCCTGGACTCGCTGCAGGCCGCCTACCGGGTTGGTTCCCAGGTGGCCTGGCAGAAGGCCATGACCGTCGGGCACGAGGCCAACCTGGACGGCCCGGTCATGTCGATGCTGGCCAACGCGGTGTTCGGCTACATGGACGAGCTGGCCGAACTGTCCGTGCAGGGCTACCGGGAGCTGCGGGCGGCGTCGGCCGAGGAGCAGCAGGCGGCCCGGCGGCGGCTGCTCCAGCTCATCCTGGACCGCGACCAGCCGGTCCCGCACCGGGCCCTGGCCGACCTGGCCGAGGACGCCAACTGGCCGCTGCCGGAACTGGTGACCGCGGTCGCGGTGCAGGCCGTACCGCCCAAGGACGCCGGAGACGCCGGGGATGCCGGGGAGATCGGCGAGACTGGTGAGACCGGCGACAAGATGGACGGGCTCGCGCGGGTGCCCGCCGAGGCGGACGTGCTCGCCAGCCTGGACGACGGGCAGCCGCACATGCTGATCCCGGATGAGGCGGGCCCGGGCCGGGAGGCGGCCCTGCGGGTCCGGCTGGACGGCCGCCGGGCCGCCATCGGCCTGACCGTTCCCCTGCTGGACGCGGCTGACTCGCTGCGCTGGGCCCGGCAGGCGCTGGACCTGGCCGAGTCCGGGGCCATCGAAGCCGGCCAGATCGTGCACTGCGAGGAACATCTGGTCACGCTGTGGCTGATGTCGGACCGCGCCCTGGCCGACCAGGTGAGCCGCCGCCAGCTCGGGGCCCTGGAAGGCTTGACCCCGCGCCAGCAGGAACGCCTCACCGAGACCTTCGATGCCTGGCTGGAGACCCGCGGTACGGCGGCCGAGATCGCGGACCGGCTGCAGGTGCACCCGCAGACCGTCCGGTACCGCATCCGTCAGCTGGAACGCACGCTGGGCGAGCAGTTCGGCGACCCCGAGGCCCGGTTCGCGATGGAGATGGTGCTCCGGGTCATGCGGATCCGGGGCCGCCTCACCAGTGATTGAGGTGCAGCACGTCGTCCAGAGGGCGCCGGGGCGCGGGGCGGAACGTCTCGCCCGTGTAGTAGGCGGTGGGGATCAGCACGCCCTGCCGGATGTGGTCGGGCAGGGCGAGGATCTCGGCGGCTTCCTTCTCGTAGGCCAGGTGCAGGGTGGTCCAGGCCGTGCCCAGCTCGCGCGACCGGCAGGCCAGCATGTAGCTCCAGGCCGCGGGCAGCAGTGACCCCCACAGGCCGGTCTGGCTGGCCCCGGCCTTCCACTCCCCCCGGACCTCGATGCAGGCGATGACCTGGACCGGGACGTCGCCCATGTGCTGGCCCAGGTAGGCCGAGCTCTCCCGGATCCGGCGCATCGCCTGGCCGTCTGGCGAGTCCGCGGCCGGGGCGCCGGGCGCCTCCATCTGCTGCCGCCCGATCTCCAGGTACCGCTCGGTCGACCGGCGGTAGAGCTCGCCAATGGCCGACTTGGTCTCGGGGTCGGTGATGACCAGCCAGTGCCAGCCCTGGGAGTTGCTGCCGCTGGGGGCCTGGAGGGCCAGGTCCAGGCACTCCCGGACCAGCTCCAGCGGGACCGGGCGGTCCAGATCGAGACGCTTGCGTACCGAGCGGGTAGTGGTCAGCAGCTCGTCGGGGCTCAGCGGCAGTACAGTCATGATCACAATGGTCCCATGTCCGGTCTGAGGCCGGCCAACCTGGCGGAGGCGGCAGATGGCGGATCGGCTCGACGGCACGGTGGCCCTGATCACCGGGGCTTCCAGCGGCATCGGGCGGGCCACCGCCCTGGAACTGGGCGCCCTGGGTGCCGCGGTGTCGCTGGTCGGCCGGCGGTCCGATCGGCTCGAGGATCTGGCCACCGCCATCCGTGGCCAGGGCGGCACGGCCCTGGTCCTGAAGGCCGACATCACCGACGAGCCGCAGGCCCGCGGGGTGATCGAGCGCACCGCGGCCGAGCTGGGGCGGCTGGACACGCTGGTCAACAACGCCGGGGTGATGCTGCTCGGCCCGGTCGAGGACGCGCCGCTGACCGAGTGGCAGCACATGATCAACATCAACCTGCTGGGCCTGCTGTACTGCACGCACGCCGCGCTCCCGCTGCTGCTGGACGCGGTGGAGACCAGCCCGCGGCGGGTGGCCGACATCGTCAACATCAGCTCGGTGGCGGGCCGGACCACCCGCAGCGGCAGCGCGGTCTACAACGCGACCAAGCACGGGGTGGGCGCGTTCACCGAGGCGCTGCGGCAAGAGGTCACCCGGCGCTACCTGCGGGTCTCGGTGGTGGAGCCGGGGGCGGTGGAGACCGAGCTGGTCAGCCACAACCGACCGGAGATCCGGTCCGGGCTCGAGGCCCGGTTCGACGAGCAGGAACGCATGCAGGCCAGCGACATCGCCGAGGTCGTCAGCTTCATCGTGACCCGGCCGCGCCGAACCGCCGTCAACGAGGTGCTGGTCCGCCCCACCGACCAGGAACGCTGACGCCATGACCACGGACGAGCAGGCTGGATCGACGAGTGGCCAGGTCTGGCTGATCACCGGGGCCAGTTCCGGATTCGGCCGGGCCCTGGCCGAGGCCGCGATCGCGGCCGGGGCCTCGGTGGCGGCCACGGCCCGGCAGACCTCCCGGCTCGACGACCTGGTCGCCGCGCACCCCGGGCGGGTCCATCCGCTGGCCCTGGACGTCACCGACGCCAATCGCTGCCGCGCGGCCGTGGCCGAGGCGGCGGCCCGGTTCGGCCGCGTCGACGTGCTGGTCAACAACGCGGGGCGGACCCAGGTCGGCGCGCTGGAAGAGACTACCGACGCCGAGCTGCGCAGCCTGTTCGACCTGCACTTCTTCGGCCCCGCGGCGCTGATCCGGGCGGTGCTGCCGCACATGCGACGCCAGGGCGGCGGCTGGGTGGTGCAGATGTCCAGCGTGGGCGGGCAGGTGACCGGGGCCGGGTTCGACGCCTACTGCGCCACCAAGTTCGCGCTGGAGGGCCTGACCCAGTCCCTGGTCGACGAGGTGGACTTCGGGGTGCGGTTCCTGATCGTGGAACCGGGGGCCTTTCGCACCGGCCTCTTCGAACAAAACTCGGCCTATCTGTCGGCGGCGCTCCCGGAGTATGCCGCCACGGTCGGGCCCACCCGCGAGTACGTGCAGTCCGCGGGCGGCAGCCAGGCCGGTGACCCGGCCAAGGCGGCGCAGGCCATCCTGGCCGCGATGATGGCCGACGAGCCCCCGCTGCGGCTGGTCCTGGGCGGCGACGCCATCGACCGGATCCGCCAGCGGCTGGAGACCATGCAGGCCGAGCTGAACGCCTGGGACGCGGTGGGCCGGGACACCTCCATCGACGACTGAGGCCGGAGGTCCGGCAGATCGGAGTGACCGATGAAGGCGGTCCAGTTCAGCCGGTTCGGCGGCCCCGAGGTCCTCGAGATCGTGGATTTCCCCGATCCGCACCCGGAGCCGGGCCAGGTCCGGATCGCGGTGCGGGCGGCCGGCGTCAACGCCAGCGACTGGAAGAAGCGCCGGGGCCTGATGGATCCGGAGCTCCCGCAGACCCTGGGCTACGAGGCGGCGGGCGTCGTCGACGAGCTCGGCGCGGGTGCCACCGGCGTGGCCGTCGGCGACCGGGTGTTCGGCCTGTCGGCCGCGGGGGCGGCCCAGGCCGAGCTGGCGGTGCTGTCCTTTTACGCGCCGATCCCGCCCGCGCTCGGCTTCGCTGAGGCCGCCGCGCTGCCGGCCGCGGTCGAGACGGCCTGGCGCGCGCTGGACCAGCTCGGCGCCGGGAGCGGCAGCACGCTGCTGATCAACGGGGCGTCCGGGAGCGTCGGCAGCGCCGCGGCTCAGCTGGCCACCGCGCGCGGCGCGCGCGTGATCGGCACCGCCGGCCCGGCCAGCCAGGAGTACCTGCGCTCGCTGGGCGCCGAGGCCGTCACCTACGGCGAGGGCATGGCCGGCCGGGTTCGGGCGCTGGCCCCGGGCGGCGTCGGCCTCGCGCTCGATGTGGCCGGAAGCGGGGTCCTGCCCGAGCTGATCGAGCTGGCCGGCGGCCCGGAGCACGTCATCACGGTGGCCGACTTCGCGGGCGCGCAGCAGTACGGAGTGCGATTCAGCCGGGGCGACGACGGCCGGGCGCTGCACGCGCTGGCCGAGATCGGCGAGCTGATCGAGACCGGGCGCTTCTCGGTCCCGGTCGTGCAGACGTTCCCGCTCGCTGACGTGGCCGAGGCCCAGCGGGTCAGCGAGCACGGTCACGGGCGCGGCAAGCTCGTCCTGCTGCCCGCCTGAGGCTCCGCGCTAGCAGCCGTGCAGGGCCGGGTTACGAGCCCGGCTGCGCCACCCCGCTGTGCGGGGATGGCCGGTTCCGGTACCGGATCCGGAACAGGCCATAAGCGATGGGCCCGGCGCACAGCGGCAGCCAGTAGGAGGCGAGCCGGTAGGTCAATGTGGCCAGTACAGCCTGGCTGGAGTTCACGTCAGCCAGTACCAGGAGCCCGGTCAGGCTGGCTTCCACGATCCCCAGGCCGCCGGGGGTAACAGGAATCATCCCGATCACCCCGGCCACCGCGTAGGCGACCAGGATCAGGGACGGGCGCGGACGGCTTCCGGTGGCCTGCAGAGCAGCGAGCAGGCAAAGGTAGTCGAACGTCAGGCGGCCAGCGGAAAGCAGGAGCGCCTGCCACCACTGCCGGCCGAGCACGGCCCGGATGTCGTTCCGCTGCGTGATCAGGGTCTGCCCGACCCCTGCCCAGGGCGGCCGTCGGCGCAGGACCCAGTTCCTGAGTTCCTGCACCCACCGGCCCACCCAGCGGAGCGGAGCGTCGTAGACCAGGACGACCGCTCCCAGCGCGACGAAGGCCACGAACGCCACCGCGCCCAGGATCGCCGCATTCACCAGCCCCCGGCTGGTGGGCGCACCGGCCAGGATGATCGGCAGGCTGAAGGCCGGGAGGGCCAGCAGGCCCCCCACGCCGAGTAGGGAGAACGCCGCCAGCCCGCCCACGGTCGAATCGGTGTCCCGTCCGCTGACCGCCAGCATCCGGAACTGAACTGCCGCGCCCACCGCCGCACCTCCGGGCACGATGAGGGTGATCGCGTTGCCAGCCAGCAGGGACGTCACGACCGGGAACCACGCGCTGGTCCGCAAGGCCAGCCGCTGCAATGCGATCGTGCAGGTGAAGTGCGCGACTTCGGCC
The DNA here is from genome assembly GCA_036495425.1 of Streptosporangiaceae bacterium. Lineage (GTDB taxonomy): Bacteria > Actinomycetota > Actinomycetes > Streptosporangiales > Streptosporangiaceae > Bog-532. Next base: position 7,786 of record DASXMW010000212.1, read on the forward strand.
GCGACGGCCACGGCGAACCACCAGGGATTCAGGGTCGACAGGCGCGGCCAGGACGCGAAGACCTCGGTGATGGCCGGGAACACCAGGTAGATGGCGAGGCCGGCGACCGCCACCATGACGGCCCGCGTGACCACCGTCTTCCAGGCCAGCGGATGGGATTTCTCGTCCTCGATCCTGGTCGCCAAGGGTTCCCGGGACCGGGCCGCCGGGAATTCCTCCGGCGGAGTCGCCGGCTGATCACTCATCGCCGCCCACCGGCCTCTGGCCTGGGCACCCGGCGGAACCCACGCGGCGGGTGCTCACAGATACTCCCTCCTGCGCATCCAGACGAGAGTGGCCCACCCCCAGATGGGAGGCAGGTAGGACGTGAACAGGCGCTGGATGAAGACCGCCGCGGTGGCGTCAGCCTCTGAGACACCGGTCGCGGTGAGACCGAGGATCAGGCCAGCCTCCACCACCCCCATGCCGCCCGGCGATGGTGCGACACCACCGATGATCGCGGCCAGCGTGATGACCACGATCAGCGTCGGCAGCCGGAGATGATCATCGAAAGCCAGCAGCGAAACGGACAGGGCCATGGCGATCAGCAGTTCCTGGCCCAGCGAGCCGCCGACCAGCAGCACCAGCTTGCCAGGAGAGCTGGCGACCTGCTTGAGGTTGCCCCAAATGTCGCGCACCTTGGGGCGCATCCTCTCGGCGGCCAGCCTGCGAAGCCGGGGCACGGCCAGCGCTACACCGGCCAGCACGGCGACCAGCACCACAACGGCCAATATGATCCACACCAATTTCGAATCCCCGCCCGACTGCGGGGTGATCTCGAGGTGAATGGACCCCCAGGCGAACGGTAGCGAAACGAGGAACAGCACGGTGGTGGCGATCCAGCTCGAGGTGGTCATGATGGCACCCGAGCTCAGCGCCACCGAGGCGTCGTACCCCTGCTGCTGGAAGAAACGCACCCGGGTGGCGAAGACCGCGGGAGTGCCGCCGGCCAGCCCGCTGAACGCGTTGGCGACCTCGACGGCCAGAACCCGTCCGAACGGAAGCGGCCCGGCCACGCTGCCGATGGCTTCGACGGCGGACGCCCCGTAAGCCAACTGGGCCAGGACGAACGCGGCAATGACCCAGAGCCAGTTGGCCCCGACGACGGTGTCGAAGGACCGGGAGACGTCGATGAGCACCCCGATCAGGGCCCAGCCGCCGATGAGTGTGCCGGTAATCAGGATCAGCGTCGGCCAGCTCACCCGCCGGGGCTCCGCCAGCTTGGGCACGTCGATGGACTTGGCCTCGGCGGCACGGTCACGGACATCCCGCAGGAGATCGCGACGGCCGCGCAGGCTCCGGCCGAGGGACGGGTCGAGCGATGGCTTCTGCAGGTGACGCAGGGCACCGGCCAGCAGGTCTGGATCCAGAGACCGGGCCGCGGAGGCGGCGGCTCGTTGCGCCCCGACGGTCACGGCCGCCGCGGCTAGGGCACCAGCCAGGTCGCGGTCGAGCTGATCGGGGGACGCTTGCCCGGTGGCGTTGCGGAAGTCGGCCACGGCGGCGGTCTGCTTCGCCGGGTCGACCAGCACCGCAGCACCGCTGATAGCGCCGTGCGCGATACGGGCCCGCCGCAGGATCAGCAGCTGACCGTAGATCGCGTCGAGGGTGGCGTCATCGACCTCGGCGGCGTCCGCCTCGGCCAGCGCGGTGCCAGCGGGCAGACGGGAGACGAGCAGGGCGTCTCCGGAGGGTCCGGCCGTTCCCGCCTCGACGATCTCCGGCACGGCCGCGCCGGCCTGGGCGGCCCGGAAGGTGAGGAAGGCATCGCGTTCGACCTGCTGAAGCCGGGTGAGCGTGAGGCTGGGCCCGGAATCGCGGTACAGCAGGAACCGGCCGGCCTTGGTCAGCAGCCGGGCGTCGGCCGCGTCCCGGCCGTAGACGGCGACGGCGAGGCGGCTGGGGCCAGTGGCCTGGCCTGTCCCGATGGCCTCGTACTTGGCCACGCCCCACACCTGCCGGGCCGCGGGACGCACCTGGACCGCCCCGACGCCGAGTTCCGCCATCAGCCGCCGCACATCATCGGTCGACGGCAAGCCGAGCGGTGAGCCGAAGACGAGCCGGACCACCGCCGTCACGCCCCAGCCGATGGCCAGGCTGCCCAGGACGTTGAGGGGCAGCCCGTGGCCCCCGACGGCCGAGGCCAGCGCCACCAGCGCGATGAAGATCTCCACCAGGCGCTGCAGGCTCCGCGCCAGGTACGGCAGCGCCGCCGTGGCCACCGCCGCGAACAGGGCGATCTGCAGGACCGGGAAGGTCAGGTAGTAGCCGTGGATCACGACCCCGCCCGGGCGGCCGCCGCGGCTGCCGATCAGCAAGACCAGGATCCCGCTCACGGCCGCCGTGCCGGCCGCGCTCAGCGCGATGTCGCGGGCCATCGCCCACCGGCGCGCGAGCAGCGCCAGCGCCACCACGAAGATCACCGCGCCGAACGAGCCCGCCTGATACACCACCGTCACCAGCCAGGTGATGCTCCGCGGCGGCGGATGGATCACAGCGACGATGGCCCGGTCGATGCGGGAGTTGTAGTGGATGACCAGCACACAGCACACCAGGGCCAGCACGGCAGCAGCCAGCCGCATCCCGTCGCTGCCCCGCCGTCGTCGCTGGCCATCGCCAACCGGGGCCAGCAGCACCGAGCGCCAGCTACGCAGCAAATCCTGCCCAGAGCCGGAAGCCGAGGTACCAGGCGGAGGGCGCAAATCCGGCCCGGAGTGGACGTCAGTCATCAGGGACCGATCAGCCGTGAATGCTGTTCAGCACGTCGACCACGAGGCGGGTTCCTCCGCTGGTCAGCAGGATGGCGGCGATGGCGGTGAGGAGGATGCCGGCGATCCGGTCGAAGAGCTCCAGGGCTCGCGCAGAAAGGCGGGGATGCAGGCGGCTGGAGAGGTAGATGGTGATGCCCGTCACGAGGGCATAGGCCAGGCCAGCGATCGAGAGGACCAGCCGGCCGGCCGAGTTCTGGGCGTTGGCCGAAAACGAGATCAGCAGCCCGATGGTGGCGCCGCCGATGGTCAACGGGAAGGTGATCGGCAGGAACGCCACGGATCGCCACGAGACCAGCGAGGCCTCCCCGGGAGGCTCGGTTACGGCAACGGTCCCGGTCCCAGTGGCTTCGGCCGCGGCGAGCGTTCCGGCCGCCTCGGCCACGGCAGGCGTCCCGGTTTCGGCTTCGGCAGGCGTCCCGGTTTCGGCTTCGGCAGGCGTCCCGGTTTCGGCTTCGGGAGACGTGTCGTGGCTCTGCTGGTGCAGGCCGAGCATCAAGGGCACGGCCTCGAACATCAATGCGATCCCCCCGGTGGCGGACAGGGCCGCGGTCGAGACGCCGAGCAGGACCAGGAGCTTCTCGCCGATCCACAATGAGACCAGGCTGATGACGGCCACGTTGACGAAAAGGGCCACGGCCAGGCGGACGTGGTCTTTGCGGTCCATCCGTCCCAGGGTGGGAAGGTAGGAGGGCAGTGCGGCGAACGGGCTGTAGAGAGCGAACAGCGCCAGGAAGAGCTCAAGGGCCTGCTTGACGCCGTAGCTGTTCACTATCTCTCTCTTTCTTTCCTGGCCCGTGGAGTCAGCGGCAGTTGGAGGTGTAGGGATACCGTTCGCACGCGCTGTTGTGGAGGCGGACGGCGGGGGCCACCCAGGTGATGGTCAGGACGAGAAGCGCGGTGCAGAAGACCAGGACCATGACGACGTAGGGTCTCATCGGGTACTGCCTCCGGCCCGGCTAGAAGTCGATGGGGTCGCGGATCAGGGGACAGGTCATGCAGTGGCCGCCACCGCGGCCGCGGCCGAGTTCAGCACCGGTGATCGTGATGACCTCGATCCCGGCCTTGCGCAGCAGGGAATTCGTACGGGTATTACGGTCATAGGCGAAGACCACGCCCGGTGAGACGGCGACGAGGTTGTTGCCGCTGTCCCATTGCTGGCGTTCGTCGGCGTAAGCCTCGCCGTCCAGCCCCACGACCCGCATGTGCGGGACGTTAAGGGCGGCGGCGACGACGTCGGTGAAGGAGTCTTTTTCGCTGGTGACCTCGACGGTGGCCTTGTCTCCTGGCCGCAGGGTGAACGTATGGATGCCGTCGACGATGCCGGGGTAGGCGGTGACGCAGTCGCGGTCGGCGAAGGTGAAGACCGTGTCGAGGTGCATGGCCGCCCGCAGCTTGGGCATCCCGGCCACGATCACCCGTTCGGCGGCGCCGTGCTCGAACAAGGTCGCGGCGAGCTGGGTGATCGCCTGGCGGGACGAACGCTCGCTCATGCCTATCAGCACCGTGCCGTTGCCGGCCGGCATCACGTCGCCGCCCTCGAGGGTGGCCAGGCCCCAGTCCTTTTCCGGATCCCCCCACCAGACGTTGGCGCCGGCGAAGTCCGGATGGAAGGTGTAGATCGCCTTCATCAGCAGGGTCTCATCGTGCCGGGCGGGCCAGTACAGCGGGTTGAGCGTCACGCCGCCGTAGATCCAGCAGGTGGTGTCCCGCGTGTACAAGGTGTTCGGCAGCGGGGGCATCAGGTATTCACGGACGCCGGTGTGCTCGCGGGCCAGGGCCAGGTAGCCGGAGCGGAAATCATCGGGCAGGTCAGTGGTCGACAGGCCGCCGATCAAGAACTCCGCCAGCTTCCGCGCCTCGAGGCTGCCCAGGAACGCCCGCGTATCGGCGACCAGGCCGAGGCCCACCTCATTAGCGGTGATCTTGCGGTCCAGCAGCCATGACCTGGCGTCGGGGATGGCCAGCATCTCGGTCAGCAAGTTGTGCAGTTCGACCACCTCCACTCCCCGCTCACGCATCTTGGCCATGAAGTCGAAGTGGTCACGCTGGGCGTTCTGCACCCACAGCACGTCATCGAATAGCAAGTCGTCGCAGTTCGACGGGGTCAGGCGCTCATGCGCCAGCCCCGGAGCGCAAACCAGGACCTTACGCAGCTGGCCCACCTCTGAATGGACACCGAAAGCCGATGAGGGCGTTGTCGCCTCAGTCATTCGTTCCTCCTAGATAGAGATCACGCCCGTCGCCAGACAGGCGATCCCGGCCACCGCACCGGCAACAGCGATGACCAAGATGATCAGCTCGGCCCGGGAAAATGCACGCCGGTTCTGCTCCCGCCGGGACATGACGAACAAGACCGTGCCAGGGGCGTAGATGATGAAGGACAGCAGCAGGAAATCCAGGCCCGCGGCGAAGACCAGGAACACGGTGTAGAAGGTGGCCAGCCCGGCTACGAACACCTCCCGGCTCCTGCGCTGCGGCCGTGCGTCGTAGGTCTCTCCGCGGGCCCCGAGCTTCAGCGCATAAGCGGCGGCGAGCAGATACGGGATCAGTGACAGCGCACTGCACAGCTTCAGCGTGAACGTGAACGCGTCCGCCGAGAAGAGCGTGATCACCAGCGCGAGCTGGATCAGGACGGTGGTCATGATCAACGCGGGAACGGGGACATTCGTGGTGTTGGTCCTGGCCAGGAAGGACGGCATGTCCCGGTCCTTGGCCGCCACATACAGCACCTCCGCGGACATCATCGTCCACGCCAGATAGGCACCCAGTACCGAGACGATCACCCCGACGCTGATGAACGCCGTCCCCCAGTAACCCACCACCGATTCCATCGCGCCGGCCATCGATGGCTGCCGCAGACCTTCCAGCTCAGCCCGGGACAAGATGCCGTAGGAGAAGATCGTCACCGAGGCGAACAGTGCCAGCACGCCGAGGAAGCCAAGCACGGTGGCCTTGCCGACGTCGGAGCGCCTTTTCGCGTACCTGGAGTACACACTGGCGCCTTCGATGCCCAGGAAGACGAACACGGTGATCAGCATGGTGTCCCGCACCTGGCCGAACAGGGCGCTGGCGGTCCTGGGCTCGCCGCCCCAGAAGTTCGCGCTGAAGATATGCGCCTTCAGCGCGAAGATCGCCACCACGATGAAGGTCAGGATGGGCACGATCTTGGCGTAGGTCACGATCTTGTTGATCGCGGCCGCCTCCTGCACCCCGCGGATGATTAGGAAATGAAAGATCCACAGGCCCGCTGACCCCAGCAGCACCGCGGCTACCGTGTCGCCCTCACCGAACGCCCCCGGCCACAGCCGCCCCAGCGTGGAGGTGATCAGAACCCAGTAGGTGACGTTCCCGATGCACGCGCTCGCCCAGTACCCGAAGGCTGAAAAGAAGCCCAGGTACTCGCCGAAACCAGCCTTCGCGTACGCGTAGACGCCGGCGTCGAGCTCGGGCTTGCGGACGGCCAGCGTCTGGAACACGAACGCCAGCATCAGCATCCCGGTGCCAGCAATAACCCACGCGATCAAGGCGCCGAAGCCGCCGGTGGAAAGGGCAAAGTTACGCGGCAGTGAGAAAACGCCCGCCCCCACCATCGACCCCACGACCATCGCCGTGAGCGTGGTCAGCGAAAATTTCCGTACCCCGGCCGGCGCCTCGGTCTCAGTCGCCGTCACCTGGCACCTCCTTGGGTGATCAGGTCATCTGAGGAGCGTCCGCGGTCATCGGCGCCATTGGGTGGGTCTGACCCCCCATGCGGTAAGCGTGGCCATGACCCTCTCCGGCAGCGGGTGTCAAAGAGCCCGGTATGGCAGGAGCCCGAACCCCGCACCCACCTGACGCCAGCATCATGGGCCAAAGCGAGCCTGCCGGGACTCACCCATAGCGGGTGATCCTCAAATCCCGGGGCATGCTCGGGCCGCCAGGCTCCGCGCTAGCTGCCGCGCAGGGCGGCCAGGGTGGTGTGGCGACGGCGGCGGATCAGGGTGCGCAGGGTGCTGACGTCCTGGTAGCCGACGGCGGTGGCGATGGCGGCCGGAGCCTGGGTGGTGGTGCGGAGCAGGAACGTGGCCTGTTCCAGCCGGACCTCCTGCACGAACCGGATCGGCGACATGCCCAGGGTGGCCTGGGTGGCCCGCTGCAGGGTGCGCTCGCTGACGCCGAGGGCCCGGGCCGCGTCTTCGATCTGCACGGGTCCGGCCAGGTGCTCGCGAATATATTTCTCGAAGGCCGCGATGGTGGGGTCCCCGGTCGCCAGCAGGGACGGGACCGCGGCCGCGGCCTGCGACGGCCGGTCGCCGATGACCAGATACCGGGTGACCAGCTCGGCCAGGGCCGGGCTGCTCCGCTGGACCAGCGACAGGGCCAGGTCGATGTGGGCGAAGGCCGCGCCCGCGGTGGTGACGTTGCCCGCGACCGCGAGGGCGCGGGAGTCGTCCAGGTCCACGCGCGGGTAGCGGGCGCGGAAGGCCGGGCTCAGCCACCAGCTGGTGGTCGCGGTCCGGCCGTCCAGGACGCCCGCCTCGGCCAGGAAGAACGTGCCGCTGCAGGCCGCGGCCAGGCCCACCCCGGCCTGACTCAGGATCCCGATCGCGGACAGGAACTCGTGACCGCGCACGTAGTCGACGATCTCGGCCGGCGGCCGCAGCCCGATGGCCGGCATCACGGCCAGCTCGGGCGGGTCGCTGCGCAGTTCCGGCCACGGCACCGTGGCCAGCCGCAGGCCTTGCCCGGTACGCACGCTGGTGCCCCAGCCGGCCTTGATGACCTCGAACGGGGCCCCGGCCAGCCCGGCCTGCCCGCTCAGCGCGTTCGCGGTGGCCAGGATGTCGAGCATCGTCGTCAACCCGGAGTCGAACATGCCGTCCACCGTCAGCACCGCCACCCGCATGGCGGAAACGGTACCAAACGTGTCGGGTCCGCCAGTAGGAAGTCGCGCTGCCTGGGCAGTTCCTTGGAAACGAGCTGGGCGGGAGGAAACGATGACCGAGGTAACCGCCCACAAGGGACTGCTGGAGAAGACCATGGTGCATGTGGACGACACCGGCGGCCCGGGCCGCCCCGTGGTGCTGATCCACGGCTGGCCGTTGTCAGGCAGTCGGAGCTGCTGGTGCTGGCCGGGGCCCCGCAGGGCTGCAACGTGAGCCACGCGGACGAGTTCAACCAGGGCCTGACCGGTTTCCTGGCCCGGTGAAATCTCCGGTCACTCCGCGTGCGGCAAGGCGGAGTGACCGGTTCGCCCGCCCGGTGGCGGAGGGGTTCACCGGGCGGGCGCGGCCAAGTCCGGCGACGTCAGCTCAGACCCGCCTGATACCCGCCCTGACCAGGGCGTTCTTGCCGCGCACGACCGGGTTGGCGAGCTCGCCGATGCCGTCGATGCGGATGGTGATCTGGTCGGCGGGCTGGAGGGTGAAGGGCAGATCGGGGACCAGGCTGGTGCCGGTGGACAAGATGGCGCCGGCCGGGAAGTCGTCCTCGCGGAACAGGTAGCTGGCCAGCTCGGGGATGCGGCGGCGCAGCCCGGAGGTGCTCGACTTGCCCTGCCAGGCGACCTGGCCGTCGCGGGTGATGGTCAGCTCGATGGTGAGGTCGTAGGGGTCGGGGATCTCCCAGGCCGGGCGGATCCAGGGGCCGACCGCGCAGCCGCCCAGGTAGACCTTGGCCTGCGGCAGGTACAGCGGGTTCTGGCCTTCGATGCTGCGGGAGCTCATGTCGTTGCAGATCGTGTAGCCGGCCACCTCGCCGGCGTAGTTGAGCACCGCGGCCAGCTCGGGTTCGGGCACGTCGACCCGGGAGTCGGCCCGGACCGACACGGCCCGGCCGGGGCCGCGGACCCGCCACGACACCGACTTGAAGAACAGCTCCGGGCGCTCGGCGGAGTAGACGCGGTCGTAGACGTCGGCCGACTCTTCGCTCTCGTCGATGCGGGCGTCCCGGGATCGCTCGTAGGTGACACCAGCCGCCCACACCTCGGTCCGGCCGTCGACCGGGGCCAGCAGCTCGACGCCGGCCAGCGGCACCTGCTCGCCGCGCGGGCCGCCCAGCAGGTCACGGAGCTCGCTCACCGGCAGGGCCAGCAGGTCGGCCAGGGCGGGCGACCCGGGCAGCGTGGTCGCCACGCCCGGCCTGTTCCCGTTCACGGACGCGGTGTGCTCGTCGATCACGCCCACCCGGGGCCCACCCTGGATGGCACCGTCCTGGCTTACCCTGCGAAACCTGATCAGCCGCATCTACGCCTCCTCGCCAGTGAGCCTAACGCGCCACTGGCGGGAACAAAGAGGACAGCGGGCTCATGACGAGGAGGTCAAGGGTGAGCGTTGCGGTAGTGACCGGCGCCGGGGGCGCCCTGGGGCAGGCGATCGCCCGGCGGCTGGCGGTGGACGGGCACGCCGTGGCCGTGGCGGACATCGACGCCGACGCGGTCGAGGTGACCCGCAAGGACGTGGCGGCCCACGGCGGCTCCGTGCGGTCCTGGACGCTGGACGTGCGGGACGCGGAGGCGGTGAACGAGATGTTCCACATGGTGGCCCTGCAGTCGGGCGGCACCGGGATCCTGGTCAACAACGCGGCCATCCGGCCGCACGCCCCGTTCCTGGAGATCACCCCGGCCGAGTACGACGACGTGCACGCGGTCAACCAGCGCGGGTTCTGGCTGTGCGCGCAGGCCGCGGCCCGGCAGATGATCGGGCTGGGCGGCGGCGCGATCGTCAATATCGCGTCGATCGTCACCCACGGCGGCTGGTCCGGGCTGGCCTCGTACGCGGCGTCCAAGGGGGCGGCGGTGTCGCTGACCCGGGCTCTGGCCAGCGAGCTCGGGCCGTACAACATCAGGGTCAACACGGTCTCCCCCGGCGCGTTCCGCGCCGTCGCCGACGACAGCCGCGAGGACCCGGCCGAGTACCGCCAGTTCGTGCTGGACCACCAGGCCCTCAAGCGCCGCGGCACCCCGGACGAGCTGGCGGCGGTGGTGTCGTTCCTGGCCGGCCCGGACTCGTCGTTCATCACCGGCCAGACCATTGAGGTCAACGGCGGCTGGGTCATGTCGTAGGCGAGGCGCCGGGCGCTACGCTCCCGGCATGGCGTTCTTCGTCCTGACGATGGTCAACGGGCCGCGGTACGATCCCGCGCGGGCCCGGCGGGAACAGGCCGGGTGGGGCCGGCCGGAGGGTTCGGCCGGCTCGGCGGCGCGGGGCTGAGGACAGCCGGATGGTGCTGCAGGAGTGGGACAACTTCGCGGTCATCACCGGGAGCGCGGCCGGGGCCCTGACCGGGCTGCTGTTCGTCGCGGTGTCGCTGAACCGGGACCGGATCGTGGGCCATCCCGGCCTGCGCGCCGAGGCCGCGCAGACCCTGACCTTGTTCATCCTGGCGCTGGTGCTCACGGTGCTGCTGGTGATCCCGGGCATGTCGGCGCAGACCCTGGGCATCGTGCTGATCGCGGTGGCGATCGTCTGGGGCGGGACGCTCAGCCTGCTGTCACGGAAAAAGCCCGACTCCGAACGGGGCCAGCGCGGCCGCGGTGATGCTGGCGCTGGGCGGCGGGGTGGTCGTCGCCTGGCTGTTCCTGACCCGGGCCCCGGCCGGGGATGCCGAGGTAACCAGGAAACCGGGTGACGTGGAGGCCAGGTGACCATGGCGGGCGAGCCAGGCGGTTCCGGGCTGGCGCGGCTGTTCCACGCCGAGGCGGTGGCGCCGATCCTGGCCCGGGAGTTCCCCCGGCTGCGCTACGCGGCCGGGCGGCTCGGCTCCGGGTCGGACGTGCTCGGGCTGGACGACGCGATGAGCCGCGACCACGACTGGGGTTGCCGGCTGACGCTGCTGGTGGACCGGGCCGACGCGGCCGCGGTGCCGGCGGTGCGGGACCGGCTGGCGGCTCAGCTGCCGGGCTCGTGGCGGGACCGGCCGGTCCGGTTCGCCACCACCTGGGACCGCTCGGAGGTGCACCGGGTCGAGGTGGCCACGGTGCGCGATTTCGCCCGCGGCCGGCTGGGGATCGATCCGCTGGGCGGGCTGACCGCGGTGGACTGGCTGATGCTGACCGGGCAGGGCGTGCTGGAGGTCACGGCCGGGCCGGTGTTCACCGATCAGACCACTGAACTGGCCCGGGCCCGGGAGGCGCTGCGCTGGTACCCGGCCGAGGTGGACCGGTACGTGCTGGCCGCGGGCTGGCTGCTGGTCAGCTTCCGGCTGCCCATGCACGGCCGGGCCGCCGACCGGGGCGACGAGGCCGGGTCGCGGTTTATCGCCGGGGCCATCACCGGGAGCCTGCTGCGGCTGGCCCTGCTGGCGCACCGGCGCTGGGCGCCGTACGAGAAGTGGCTCGGCACGGCGGTGGGCGGCCTGCCCGGGGGACCAGCGCTGGCCAGCTCGCTGGCCGCCGCCACCGGCGGGCCGGACCGGGACAGCCGGGAGGAAGCCATGGCCGCGGCGGCCGAGGCCATCCTGGACGTGCAGCGTGACCGCGGGGTGCCGGTCCCCCGGCCCGCGTTCAGCCAGTTCTGGGACCGCCCGTACCAGCACGTCAACCCGTCGGTCATCCACGGCCTGCGGGCCGGGGTCAAGGACCCGGACCTGACCCGGCTGCCCGGCGAGGCGGGGTCGGTCGAGCAGTGGTGCGCCGACGTCGAGCTGCTGGCCCGCCCGGAGCGGCGGATCGCCCTGGCGGCGGCCTACCGCGCCTGGCTCCAGGCGGCGTGATAGGCATGCCTGCATGGGAGTTATTGAGGTCAAGGCCGAGCGCACGGTGAACGCCCCCGCCGAGGCGGTGTACGGCTATATCCGGGACATGCACACCCATGCCAAGTTCCTGCCCCCCGCGTTCTCGGACTTTCACGTGGAGTCCGGCGGGGTCGGGGCCGGCTCGGTCACCCGGTTCAAGGTCACCGCGGGCGGGCGCACCCGCGAGTACCACATGACCGTGGACGAGCCCGAGCCCGGCCGGGTCCTGCGCGAGTCCGACAACGACTCCAGCCTGATCACCAGGTTCACCGTGGACCCCGCGGTCAGCGGCACCTCCATGGTGCAGATCTCCACCACCTGGCAGGGCGCGGGCGGCATCGGCGGGTTCTTCGAGAAGACCTTCGCCCCCCGGGCCATGCGGGCCATCTACGACGACGAGCTCCAGCGCCTGGATGCCTTCGCTCAGAAGCAGCAGCAGGCATAGGGCCGGCCTGCCGCTTGCGTCAGGGATTCATAACTAGCCCATTCATAACTGTTGACTGTTGGCCCCTGCCTTCGGCCAGGTAGCATCCCATGTCAAGGCGGTGGGCGGGCGGCCAGCTTTTCTCCCGCCGTCTCCTGTGCCCCGGTCTCAACCCCCCGACACCGGGGCACAGCTTTTTCGTTTCAGCACGCTAGCTGATCGGCAGCGGGCGGTGGATCCGGCCCGCGGTGCCGGTCAGGGCCTGGCCGCTGCCGCCCCAGCGGAGCTGGATCAGC
>DASXMW010000213.1:0-8065 GCA_036495425.1 Streptosporangiaceae bacterium
ACAGCGGGAGCGTGGACGTGACGGCGGACGCTGACCTGGTCGCGGAGGCTGAGCTGGACCAGGAGCCCGAGCTCAGCGAGCCAGACGGCCTGGAAGCCGACAGAGACCTAGGGGACGAAGCGGACATCGACGTCAACGACCCCGATCTCGCCGATGTTGGCTTCCTGGACGTGGATGCCGAGCTGGAGGAGCTGGAGTCACTCGACTCCGACTCCGCAGACGCTGAGGAGGGCGCCGACGCCGAGCTGGCCGAGCCTGACCAGGCGGCAGACGACTCCGTGACCGCGACGACGGTGGTGGTCAGCGTCAACGGCGCCGTCGGCACCGAGGCAGGATCAGCCGCGTCCGCCGAGGACTCGGACGACGAGATTTTCGTCTATGGCGACGACGACGAAGACCTTCCAGCTGCCCAGGTGGCGGTGGCGGGTGCCACGTCTGACCCGGTGAAGGACTACCTGAAGCAGATCGGCAAGGTGCCCCTGCTCAACGCCGAGCAAGAGGTTGAGCTGGCCAAGCGGATCGAGGCCGGGCTGTTCGCCGAGGAGAAGCTCGCCGAGCGCGGTGGGCTGACGACCGACCAGCGCATCGACCTGGAGTGGATCGCCGAGGACGGCAGGCGGGCGAAGAACCACCTGCTCGAGGCAAACCTGCGGCTGGTGGTGTCGCTGGCCAAGCGCTACACCGGGCGCGGCATGCTCTTCCTTGACCTGATTCAGGAGGGCAACCTCGGCCTGATCCGCGCCGTGGAGAAGTTCGACTACACCAAGGGCTACAAGTTCTCCACCTACGCCATGTGGTGGATCCGCCAGGCCATCCAGCGTGGCTTCGCGGACTCGGCCCGGACCATCCGGCTGCCGGTCCACGTGCTGGAGATGCTGAGCAAGCTGAGCCGCGTCGAGCGGGACATGCACCAGCGTCTCGGCCGCGAGCCGACTCCGGAGGAGCTGGCCGTCGAGCTGGACCGGACCCCGGACCAGATCGAGGAACTGCTGCGGACCAGCCGCCAGCCGATCAGCCTGGACTCCACCATCGGGGAGGACGGCGAGACCAGCATCGGCGACCTGATCGAGGACGTCGACGCCCCGGAAGCGTCCGAGATGGTGGACCGCCAGCTCATGGCCGAGCAGCTGCGCAGCGCGCTGGACGCGCTGACCCCGCGCGAGGCCACGATCATGTCCATGCGGTTCGGCCTCTACGACGGCAACCCGCACACCCTGGACGAGATCGGCCGGGCCCTGGGCCTGACCCGGGAGCGCATCCGGCAGCTGGAGAAGCAGTCCCTGTCCAAGCTGCGCCACCCGAGCCGCGCCCAGCCGCTGCTCGACTTCGCCAGCTGAGCTGACAGGCCAGGAATCCCCGCCGCCCCCTGGGCGGCGGGGATTTTTGCGTCCGGGCCGAGAGATACTCAGGGACATGCCCGACTTCGCCTACGCCACCTTGCTGCGTCCGGTCCGCGTGGAAGACCTCCCGCTGCTGCGCCGGTTCCACACCGAGCCCGGCCTGATCGGCCTGGACTGGGCCGGGTACCGGGATCCGGATCTGGTCAACCGGCGGTTCGCCGAGGACGGCTATCTGGGCGACCTGGACGGGCGGCTGATGGTCGACGACGGGACGGCCGAGGCCGCGGCCGGGTTCGTGACGTTCAAGGCCCGCAAGTTCGTCAACGTCGGGCACTGGGAAATCGGCATCGCCCTGCTACCGGAACGCCGCGGCCACGGGCTGGGCTGGCGGGCTCAGGCCCTGCTGTGCGACTACCTGTTCCAGCACACCCCGGCCTTCCGCATCGAGGCCAGCACCCACGAGGAGAACCTGGCCGAGCAGCATTCGCTGGAGAAGGCCGGCTTCCAGCTGGACGGCGTGATCCGCGCGGCCGAATACCGGGACGGCGAGTACCGCAGCGGCTACCTCTACAGCCGCCTGCGCACCGACCCGGCACCTGACCTCCCCTAAGGCGCCGGCCGGCCGCGCACGAAGCCCAGGAAGCGGGCCGCGGCTGGGGACAGCGGGCGGTCGGAGCGCCAGGTGAGGCCGACCACCCGCTCGGCTCGTTCGGCGGCCAGCGGGACGGCGACGGTCCCGGACAGGCCGGCGAACTGGTCGGGCAGGATCGCGACGCCCAGGCCGGATCCGACCAGCCCTTCCACGGTGGCCAGATCACCGATTTCGAAGGCCACGTGGCGGAGTGCCACCGCCTCCGCGGCCAGCAGTTCCTCGAGCAACGACCGGAACCCGAACCCGGGCGGCACGGTGACGAAATCCTCCCCCGCCACTTCGTCCAGGCCGACCCGGCCGCGGCTGGCCAGCCGGTGCCCGGCCGGGACCACCAGCACCAGCCGCTGCCGCTGCACCGGCAGCCAGCCGTGCGGGCCGCCCGGGCGGGGCGCGGTCACGGCCAGCTCGGACTGGCCCGAGGCCAGGTCGCGGACGATTTCGTGGCCCGGCTCCTGGCGCAGCACGACCCGTACGGCCGGGGCCACGTTCCGGAAGTCGCGCAGCAGCCGGGGCACCAGCGAGGTGGCCATCGAGTCCAGGAAGGCCAGCCGGACCGTACCGGTGTCCGGGTCCAGCAGTTCGGCCAGGTCTCCGCGCAGCCGGCCGTAACGCCGGGTGATGTCGCGGGCGGCGGCCAGCACCAGCTCGCCGTAGGGGTTGGGCTGGACGCCGGCCGCGTCCCGTTCGAACAGGCGTGTGCCCAGCTCGTCCTCGGCCCGGGCCAGCAGGCGGGACAAGGTGGGCTGGGTGGTCCGCAGGGCCGCGGCCGCGTCGGTGATCTGCCCGTGGTCGGCCAGGGTGAGCAGCCGGGCCAGGTCCTCGATCTGCATGCCCCCCATCATACCGATCTCGTATGCACTCGATGAATTTGATGCATTTGACGTATACGAGCCCGCGAGCGCACCGTTATTAGATGACAGTGAAAAGCCGGAATACGGCCGGAAGCGGCACTACGGAGCGCGGCCGGCCGGCCGGCGGGCATGCGGGCTACCGCCCCGGCGAACCCGGCTACGGGCGGATCTCGGTGGCGCTGTTCGCGGCCGGGGTGGCCACGTTTGCCCTGCTCTACAGCACCCAGGCACTACTGCCCGAGCTGGCCCGGGCCTTCTCGGTCTCGGCCGCGGACAGCACGCTGTCGCTGTCCCTGGCCACGGCCGGTCTCGGGGTGGCCCTGCTGTTCACCGGGCCGGTGTCTGAGGTGCTGGGCCGGACCCGGCTCGTCCACGCCTCGCTGATCACCTCGGCCCTGATCGGGCTGGCCTGCGCGGCCGCACCCGGCTGGGACGCGCTGCTGACCCTGCGACTGCTGCAGGGGGTGGCCCTGGCCGGGCTGCCCGCGGTGGCCACCGCCTACCTGCGCGAGGAGATGCACCCGGGCGGCTACGCGCGCACGGCCGGCCTGTACGTGGGCGGCAACGCGCTGGGCGGGATGACCGGCCGCCTGATCACCGGGGCCGTGGCCGACGTGGCCGGCTGGCGGTGGGCCCTGGCCGCCATCGCCGGGGTCGGCCTGGCCTGCGCGCTGCTGGTGCTGGTCCTGCTGCCCGCCTCGCGCAACTTCGTGCCCGCCCCGGCCCGGCCGCGGCACCTGGCCGCCATGACCCGGCGGGCGCTGTCCGACCCCGGCCTGCTGGCCCTGTACGCGATCGGCGCCTGCGCCATGGGCGCGTTCGTGGCCGTGTACAACGCGATCGGGTTCCGGCTCACCGCGGCCCCGTACCAGCTGAGCCTGGCCACGGCCGGCCTGGTGTTCTGCGTCTACCCGGTGGGCACGGTCACCTCGACGCTGGCCGGCCGGGCGGTCGGCCGGTTCTCCCGGCGGACCGTGGTCCCGGCCGGCTGCGCCATCGCCATGGCCGGGGTGCTGCTGACCCTGCTCGGGCCGCTGCCGCTGGTGGTACTGGGGATCGCCGTGATGACCGCGGGCTTCTTCGTCGTCCACGGGGTGGCCAGCGGCTGGGTCCCGATCCGGGCCAGCGCGGGCGGCACCGGCGCGGCCCAGGCCGCCTCGCTGTACCTGTTCGCCTACTACCTGGGCTCGTCGGTGTTCGGCGGCCTGGCCGGCCGGACCTGGGCCGCCGGGGCCTGGCCGGCGGTGGTGGCGCTGGCCCTGGCCCTGCTGGCGGTGTGCGCGGGCCTGACCTGCTGGCTGCGGCGTATCCCGGCGCTGGCTGGCCCGGGCCCGGCCCGGGGCTAGCATCGAACACGTGAGCACCAGGACGAGGCGGCGCCGGATCGAGCGGATCTCCGCCACCGGCGACGGGCCGGCCGGGGCCAAGGCCGACCTGCTGGCGGTGGAGGAGCCGCTGGAGATCCGGATCGGCGGCCAGGCCCTGACCGTGACCATGCGCACCCCCGGCGATGATCTCGACCTGGCCGCCGGGTTCCTGTTCACCGAGGGCCTGCTGTCCCCGGCCGTGGATCTGCGGCAGATCCGCATGTGTGACGAGAACGTGGCCGACGCCACCCTCGGGCCGCCGGACCTCCCGGCCCCCGCGGCGCTGGAACGCGCCACCGACACCAGGCGCGCGCAACGGAACTTCCTCACCACCAGTGCCTGCGGGGTGTGCGGCAAGGAGAGCATCGACGCGATCCGGGTCCGGTCCCGCTATGACCTGGCCACCGACCGGGTCCGGGTCTCCTCGTCGGTGCTGGCGTCGCTGCCGGACCGGCTGCGCGAAGCCCAGCGGGTGTTCGCCAGCACCGGCGGGCTGCACGCGGCCGGCCTGTTCGGCGCCGATGGGACGCTGCTGGTGCTGCGTGAGGACGTCGGCCGCCACAACGCGGTCGACAAGGTGATCGGCTGGGCCCTGCGGGCCGGGCGGCTGCCGCTGACCGGCCATGTCCTGCTGGTGAGCGGGCGCGCGTCGTTCGAGCTGGTGCAGAAGGCGGCTGTGGCCGGTATCCCCGTGCTGGCCGCGGTGTCAGCCCCCTCGTCGCTGGCCGCCGACCTGGCCGACGAGACGGGGATGACCCTGGTCGGGTTCTTGCGCGGCTCGTCGATGAACGCCTACGCCGGGGTCGAGCGGATCACCGCAGTCCCGGCCTCGGCCTGAGGTTCCGGTACGCCTGAGGCCTGGTGTGGCCGGTGGACGAATTCTTCCCAGAACTCCGGTTCTGGAAATCGTTTGCACCAATTACCTGTGGTGCTAGTACCACCCCGGGCCGGCCAGCCAGCCATATTTTAAAAGCCAGCATTGAAAGAAAGACTGGATTCACCGGCACAATTAAGGCTCGGGTGCCGATGATATTTTGCCCGGGCTGGGCTGCGGCCGGCACGCTCATCAGCGTCTCAGACCGGGAGGGAAGTCATGAGAATCGCCCCCATCGACTCATCCAAGCTCGCCGACACCAACCAGGAGTTCCGTACCCTGATGGCCAGCGACGCGGACTGGATCGTCCGTTCCGCGGACGACCTGCGGCAGTTGCGCGAGGCCGGCGACAACCCGTTCGCGAAACTCCCCGACAATGATTTCAACGAATTCCTGTCGTCCCTGAAATTCAACGGCGGCGGCGTGAGCACCGGGCACTACCGGCCTTTGATGGCATCGCTCACCCTCACCGATATCGACGAAGTGTTCGCCCGGTTCGGAATGAGCCGGCAACTGAGCAAGGAAACGCTGGAAGCCGAGTGCGTCAACGGCGTGTGCGAGTTCAGCTTCTGGAGCTTCTGCTCCCATACCTGTGGCTCGGACCTCGAGACCCAGCCCGTCACGGTCATCGAGGCCTAGCGATCCGGGCTGGCCCCGGCAGCCGGCCGCGACGAGGCGGGCCGGGGCCACAGGGCGCGGGCGGCGGCCCCGACGTCGCTGACCGCGTCCGGGCCGAGGATGGTGAGCTGCAGGATGGAGCCGGCCATCAGCGCGACCAGCAGGCGGGCGATCGCCTCGGCGGGCGCCCCGCCGGGCAGTTCGCCGGCGCGCTGGTGGTCGGCGGCCAGGCGGGTGAAGTCCTTGTGCATCCCGGCCAGCAGGAGCTGGAGCCGGGCGGCCAGGGCCGGGTTGCGCAGGGCCTCGGACCAGACCAGGATGGCCATGCCGCCCACGCCGTCGGCCTCGTCCTTGGCCTGGACCTGGGCCAGCACGCCGGCCATGACCTCGCCCAGCGACCGGCCAGGATCGGCCGTCGCGACCTCGTTGATCATGGCCAGCACCTCGCGCATGTTGTCCTCGGCGATGGCCAGGATCACCTCGTCCTTGCTGGCGAAGTACCGGTAGACGGCCCCGGCCGACAGCCCGGCCTCGGCGAACAGGTCCTGCATGGACGTGGCGTGGAACCCGTCACGCAGGAAGCAGCGCCGGGCCGCGCTCAGGATCTGGTCCCGGCGCGCGTTCCGGTGCTGCTGGCTGACCTTCGGCACTCCCGCACCCTATCAGAAAACGAACATTCGTCTTGCTTTTTCCGGCACCGCGCGGCATACTCCAATAAGAGAATGTCCGTTCTTTATTAGGATCGCCGGGAGGCGGCAACCTGTGCGCAATCCTCTGGCCAAGCACCCCTGGTGGCGTCAGCTGGTCATCGTGGCGGTCGCGCTGCCGCTCATGATCGTCCTGGCCGTGCTCGCGTTCGCCTGGCCGAACGCCCGGCTCGCCCCGCGCGACCTGCCCGTGGGCATCGTGGGCACCAGCCCGGCCAGCCAGCAGGCCGTGGCCACGCTGACCCGGGCCGAGCCGGGTGGCTTCAGCTTCACGCTGTACGCCGACCAGGCCGCGGCCCGGACCGCGATCAAGGACCGCGAGGTCTACGGCGCGTTCCAGCTCACGCCGGGCCGCCTCACCGTGCTCGAGGCCAGTGCGGCCAGCCCGGCCGTGGCTCAGCTGCTGACCAGCACCGGCCAGCAGCTGGACCAGCGGGCCGCGAAGGCGCACGGGACCCGGGCCGCGCCGGTCTCGGTGGTGGACGTGGTGCCGATCGCCCGCAGCGACCCGCGCGGCCTGGTGCTCAGCTCGTCGCTGCTCCCCCTGACCATCTGCAGCATCATCATGGCCGCGGCCGTGGCCCTGCTGCTGCGGTTCCGCCCGGCCGGGCGCCAGATCCTGGCCCTGTTCGTGGTGTCGGCCACGGCGGCCCTGGGCGCCATTCTCATCACCGAGGGGTTCCTGGGCGCGCTGCCGCACGACAACGGGGCCAGCTGGGCGGCACTGGCCCTGACCGTGCTGGCGGTCAGCGCACCCGCCGCGGGCCTGATCGCCCTGATCGGGCCGTCCGGGCTGGCGCTGGGCGCGGTACTGATGATCTTCGTTGGCAATCCGTTCTCCGGGGTCACGTCGGCCCCCCAGTTGCTGCCCCGTGTGGTCAGCCACATCGGGCAGTGGCTGCCGCCGGGGGCGGGGGCCAGCCTGCTCCGCAGCACCGCCTACTTCGGCGGCCACGGGTCCGGCGGCCACCTGACCGTGCTGATCGTGTGGATCCTGTTCGGCCTGGCCGCGATCGTCGCCGGGCACCACGCCCCGTTCCGGTTCGCGGCCAGCCGGCCGGCCACGGCCGAAGAGGTGGGCCCGCCGGAGAGCGAGTGGTTCACGCCCGCTCCCCCGGCTCTGCAGCCGGCTCGGCACGCCCGCGAGCAGTGATGCGGCGGGGGCAGGTGTAAGGGCCAGCCGGGCTGGGGAGGCTGACAAGCGTCCGCGCAGAATGCTCAGGGCCCGAGGGGGATCGGCCATGAGGATCACACAAGCAGCGGCAGTCGCCGCGGTGGCGTTGGCTAGCGGCGGCGCCGGAGCGCTGGGGGCGGCCTGGTTCCAGGGCGCCGCGGCCAGCCAGCCCGCCACCGTGGCCCTGGTGACACCGGGATTTTCCGGCGTCCGGCCGTCGGCCATCCAGTTCTCGGCCGACGGCGGCGACGTGGTAACTGGCATCCAGTGGTCCAACTGGGGCAGCCGCACCGCCGCCGGCCACGGCACCGTCGGCCGCGACAACTGCACCCCCGACTGCGCCGAGGGCCGCACCAGCTACGTCCCGGCCCGCATCACCCTGTCCAGGCCCGACGCCAAGGGCGAGTGGACCGTGGTCAGCGAGACCGTCCAGGGCCGCACGACCACGTTCTCGATGTCCGGGCACTGGCTCCAGGGCGCCA
>DASXMW010000214.1:0-10122 GCA_036495425.1 Streptosporangiaceae bacterium
CCTGCCGCCACGGCACACCTGCCCGCACCAGCTCCCAGAACTCCAGCCGCTTAGCCCGCGGCACCCGCCGCCGGCCCGTTTTCAGCCCCACAACGACTCCCTAAACGATCAAGCCGTTGCAACCACCCCTTGAAACCACCCTGAAAATGCTCCACCTAGTTGCTTGTGCACACGTAGCTGGGACTCAGGGGACAGGAGAGTCCGGGCAGCGGTGGTTAGGGCAGGAGGAGGAGTTTGCCGGTGGTGCGGCGGGCGGCCAGGTCTTCCTGGGCCTGGGCCGCGTTCTCCAGCGCGTAGGTCGCGCCGATGCGCACCTCGAGCTGGTCCTTGGCCAGCCAGTCGAACAGGTCGCGGGCCCGCCACAGGAGCTCCTCGCGGTCGGCGGTGTAGCCGGCCATGGTGGGGCGGGTCAGGTACAGGGAACCGCCGTAGTTGAGGCGCTGGGGATCGAGCGGGGGGACCTGGCCGCTGGCCGCGCCGTACAGGACCATCATGCCGCGCGGGCGCAGGGCGTCCAGGCCGGCGTCGAAGGTGGCCTGGCCGACGCCGTCGTAGACCACGTGGGCGCCCTGGCCCGCGGTGACCTCGGCCACGGTGTCGCCGAACGTCTCGTACCCGGTGATGTGGTCAGCGCCGGCCTGGCCGGCCAGAGCGGCCTTCTCACCGTCGGGGCCACCGGAGGTGGTGGCCACCACCACGCCGCCGCGGCGCTTGATCATCTGGGTTAGCAGCAGGCCGACGCCGCCCGCGGCCGCGTGGACCACGGCGACGTCACCCTCGCGCACCGGGTAGGTGCTGAAGCACAGGTAGTGCGCGGTCATGCCCTGCAGCATGACCGCGGCCGCGACGTCGAGGCCGACGTCTTCGGGGACCGGCACGGCACGGCTGGCCGGGAGCACGGCCAGTTCGGCGTAGCTGCGCGGCACTCCGGCCCAGGCCACCCGGTCGCCCACGGAGAACGCGGTGACGTCCGGGGCCACCGACCGGACCACACCCGCGCCCTCGGCCCCCTGGATCACCGGGAAGCTGGCGGGCTTGTAGCCGCCGACGCCCTGGCGCTGGTAGATGTCCATGAAGTTGACGCCGGCCGCGGCGACCTCGACCACGATCTGGCCGGCCTGCGGCTCCGGGTCCGGCAGCTCGACGAACTTGATGACCTCGGGCCCGCCCAGGTCTTCGATAATCACCGCACGCACGCAGATCACTCTCCTTAGTAATGCCGAGGGCTCAATTATTCAGGGCTCCACCACCGCGTTGGCCGGGGGGATCGGGTACGCCCCGGCGGGCAGGGCCCGGGTCGGTGCGGGCGGTGGCCCGGGGTTGGTCTCGCGGCCGGACCCTCCTGGCCCGGGACACCGGGCTGACCGGGAGTCCCGCTCAGCGAAATTAGATATAAATTGAACGTGTTCAAAATAACCTGGCGCCCGGGCGGATCATGAGGCAGACTTGAACGTGTTCAATAAATGCCGGAAGCCCGGGAGAAGCCATGGGCATGGTGACCGTTTACACCCTGTATCTGTTGATCAGCGTCGAGCTGACGATCGTCACCGCGACCATCCTGGCCCGGAGCGGGCGGATCTTCCTGACCCATATGCTCGGCGGGGATGAGGCCCTGGGGCAGGCCATCAGCCGGCTGCTGGCCGTGGGTTTCTATCTGCTCAACCTGGGATTCGTGATCCTGGCCATGCGCGACACCGGCAGCGTGCACAGCACCCAGCAGGCCGTCCAGGTGCTGGCGACCAAACTCGGCGAGGCGGTGCTGGTCATCGGTGCGCTGCACCTGATCAACGTGTTCGCGCTGACCCGGGTCGGCCGGCGGGCCGGGCGCTCGCCGGTGACGCTGTGGCGGCCAGCCAGCCCGGACAAGCGGTGAGCGGGCCCGAGACGCGGACGGCCCGGGCCGAGGCGACCCGGGCCGCGATCGTGGACGCGGCGCTGCGGATGTTCCGCGAGCAGGGCTACGAGGCCACCACCATGCGCGCCATCGCCCGCGAGGCCGGGGTGGCCACCGGCAACGCCTACTACTACTTCAGCTCCAAGGAAGATCTCATCCAGGAGTTCTACACGCGGAACCACGCTGCCCACCTGGCCGCCAGCCGGCCGGTCCTGGACACCGAGACCGGCCTGGCCGCGCGGCTGCGCGGGGTGCTGCGGGCGCTGGTCGACATCAACGAGCCGTACCACGAGTTCGCCGCCAAGCTGTACTCGCGGGCGGCCGAGCCGTCCAGCCCGCTGAGCCCGTTCAGCCCGGAGTCCTCCCCCACCCGGGACGCGGCCATCGCGCTGTACGCCGAGGTGATCGAGGGCGCGCACCTGCGGGTGCCGGCCGCCGTGCGGCAGCGGCTGCCCGAGCTGCTGTGGCTGTACTCGATGGGCATCGTGCTGTTCTGGGTGTACGACCAGTCCCCCGGCACCGAGCGCACCTACCGGCTGATCGACTCCACCGTGCCGCTGGCCGTGCGGCTGATCCGCCTGTCCCGGCTGCGGGCCCTGGGCTCGGTCACCCGGCAGGTCATCGCCATCGTCGACGACGTGCGCGGGTGACCGGCCCCAGGCGTTACTTCCTGGCCAGCAGTGCTAGCCGGCCAGGGAGCGCAGCACGTACTGCATGATGCCGCCGTGCCGGTAGTAGGCGGCCTCACCGGGGGTGTCGATCCGGACCTTGGCCCGGAACTCCTGGCCGTCGGCGGTCACCGTGACCTCGGACGGCACCCCCCCGGAGTTCAGCTCCTCGATCCCGGTGATGTCGAAGGTCTCGTGCCCGGTCAGCCCGAGCGACTCCACCGACTCCCCCGGCTGGAACTGAAGCGGCAGCACGCCCATGCCGATCAGGTTCGACCGGTGGATGCGCTCGAACGACTCGACCAGCACGGCCCGCACGCCGAGCAGCGCGGTGCCCTTGGCCGCCCAGTCGCGGGACGACCCGGAGCCGTACTCCTTGCCGCCCAGCACGATCAGCGGGGTGCCTTCGGAGATGTACTGCCGCGAGGCGTCGTAGATGCTCATCTGCTCGTCTTCGGGCAGCTTGGTGGTCACCCCGCCCTCGGTGCCCGGGGCGAGCAGGTTGCGCAGCCGGATGTTGGCGAACGTGCCGCGGATCATGACCTCGTGGTTGCCGCGCCGGGACCCGTAGGAGTTGAAGTCCTTGCGCGGGATGTCGTGGTCGTTGAGGTAGATCGCGGCCGGGGAGCCGTTCTTGATCGCACCCGCGGGCGAGATGTGGTCGGTGGTCACCGAGTCCCCCAGCCGGGCCAGCACGCGGGCCCCGTGGATGTCGGTGACCGGCGCGGGCTCGTCCGGCATGTCGTCGAAGTACGGTGGCCGCCGCACGTAGGTCGAGTACTCGTCCCAGGCGAAGGTGTCACCGGACGGCACGTCCAGGCCGCGCCAGCGGTCGTCGCCCTCGAACACGTCGGCGTAGTCGCGGGAGAACATCTCGGCCGCCACCGCGTCCTGCACGATCTCGGCGATCTCAGCCGGTGCGGGCCAGATGTCGCGCAGGTAGACCGGCTGGCCGTCGGACCCGGTGCCGATGGGGTCGTTGACCATGTCGGTGTCCATCGACCCGGTCAGCGCGTAGGCCACCACCAGCGGCGGCGAGGCCAGGTAGTTCATCTTGACGTCGGGGTTGATCCGGCCTTCGAAGTTGCGGTTGCCGGATAGCACCGAGACCACGGCCAGGTCGGCGTCGTTGACCGCCTGGCTGATCTCCTCGGGCAGCGGGCCGGAGTTACCGATGCAGGTGGTGCAGCCGTAGCCGACCAGGTTGAAGCCCAGCTTGTCCAGGTAGGGCAGCAGGCCGGCCCGCTCGTAGTAGTCCATGACCACCTTGGACCCGGGCGCCAGCGTGGTCTTGACCCAGGGCTTGCGGCTCAGCCCGGCCTCCACCGCCTTCTTGGCCAGCAGGGCCGCCCCGACCATGACCGACGGGTTCGAGGTGTTGGTGCAGGAGGTGATGGCCGCGATGACCACCGAGCCGTGGTCGATGGTGACCTCGGTGCCGTCCTCCATCGTCACCCGGGTCGGCGTGGAGTGCAGCGGGTGCCCTTCCTCGGCCGGCTCGCCCGGGTCCTCGTCGGCGGCGCTGTCGCCGGGCTCGTCGGTGACCGGGTCCGAGGCCGGGAAGGTGTCGGCCACACCGTCGTTGGGCTCCGGGTCGGGCATGTAGTTGGCCAGCACCTCACGGAAGCCGGTCTTGGCGTCAGACAGGGCCACCCGGTCCTGCGGGCGCTTCGGGCCGGCGATCGACGGCACGATGGTGGCCAGGTCAAGTTCGAGTTCTTCGGAAAACACGAGCTCGCGGTCTGGGTCGTGCCACAGGCCCTGCTCCTTGGCGTAGGCCTCGACCAGCGCGACGTGCTTGTCCGAGCGGCCGGTCAGCCGCAGGTAGGCCAGGGTCTCGTCGTCGATCGGGAAGATTGCGCAGGTGGAGCCGAACTCGGGGCTCATGTTGCCGATGGTGGCCCGGTTGGCCACCGGGACCGCGGCTACGCCGTCCCCGTGGAACTCCACGAACTTGCCGACCACGCCGTGCTTGCGCAGCAGTTCGGTGATGGTCAGGACCAGGTCGGTGGCGGTCGCGCCGGGCGGCAGCTCACCGGTCAGCCGGAACCCGACCACCTTGGGGATCAGCATGCTGATCGGCTGGCCGAGCATGGCCGCCTCGGCTTCGATGCCGCCCACGCCCCAGCCCAGGATGCCGAGCCCGTTCTGCATGGTGGTGTGGGAGTCGGTGCCCACGCAGGTGTCCGGGTAGGCGGTGATGGTGCCGTCCGGGGCAGTGTCTTCTTTAGGACGAGACATCACCACCCGGGCCAGGTGCTCGATGTTGACCTGGTGCACGATGCCGGTGCCGGGCGGGACGACCTTGAACCCGTCGAAGGCGGACTGGCCCCAGCGCAGGAACTGGAACCGCTCCTTGTTCCGGCCGAACTCCAGATCCACGTTGCGCTCAAAGGAATCGGGCCGGCCGAAGAAGTCGGCCACCACCGAGTGGTCGATGACCAGCTCGACCGGGACCAGCGGGTTGATCTTGGTGGCGTCGCCGCCCAGGGCGGCCATGCCCTCGCGCATCGCGGCCAGGTCGACCACGGCGGGCACGCCGGTCAGGTCCTGCATGATGACCCGGGCCGGGGAGAACTGGATCTCGGTGTCCGGTTCGGCCTTGGGGTCCCAGCCCGCCAGTGCGCGCACGTGGTCGGCGGTCACGCTGGTGCCGTCTTCGGTGCGGAGCAGGTCCTCGAGCAGGATCTTCAGGCTGAACGGGAGGCGCTCGGCGCCCTCGACGGCGCCGAGGCGGTAGATCTCATAATGCTGGTCCCCGACGGTGAGCGTCGCGCGGCTGTCAAAGCTGTTCCCGGTCATCGTCGTGAGCCTCCTCGCCCAGATCCGGAGCTGGCTTCTCGCCTGTCGACTTGCCGCCCTGTCGCCTTGTCGGCCGCTGGCTTGGTCGGCTTATGGCTTTCGCGGCGGTACTGCTGCCCCGCTCCGGCTAAGTCATCACCTGTTTTCGCGTCTCAACCTACAGTATCTCGATATCAAGCTATCCAGCAAGGTAAGAAGTTACCCATTAGTAACGAAGGTCTGGGGCGCGCGTCCGGGGTCGCGCGAGTCTGGGTGGGTCGGGGGCAATAGGGTCAACCGGGATGCTCGCGGCCGGCCAGCGGCCTGGGACCCACCGTTGATGACCTTGAGGAGGCGCAGCTCATGCGGTTCGCGATCAAGACCAGGCCCGAGCACACGACCTGGGAGCAGATCCGGGACATCTGGGTGGCCGCGGACACGATCCCGCTGTTCGAGTCGGCCTGGAACTGGGATCACTTCTACCCACTGACCGAGCCCTTCGACGGCCCGAACCTGGAGGGCTGGACCATGCTGGCCGCGCTGGCCCAGGCCACCCGCCGGATTCGGCTCGGCTGCCAGGTCACCGGCATGATCTACCGGCACCCGGCGGTGCTGGCCAACATGGCCGCGACCGTGGACATCATCTCCGACGGCCGGCTGGAGCTGGGGCTGGGCGCGGGCTGGAACCAGATGGAGTGCGACGCCTACGGCATCGACCTGCCGCCGCTGAAGGAGCGGTTCGACCGGTTCGACGAGGGGGTCGAGGCCATTGCCTGCCTGCTCAGCCTGGAGACGACCACGCTGGCGGGCCGGTACGTCAAGCTGACCGACGCCCGCTGCGAGCCCAAGCCGCGGCAGCGCCCCTATCCCCCGATCACCATCGGCGGCCGGGGCCGGACCCGGACCCTGCGCACCGCGGCCCGGTGGGCCCAGCAGTGGAACCTGCTGCCGGAGAGCGTGGACGACTGGCGCGAGCTCAAGCAGGTGCTGGTCGGGCACTGCGACACGATCGGGCGCGACCCGAGCGAGATCACCTGCTCGGTCAACGTGCGGATCGACCCGGACCTGGGCATCGAGCCGGCCGTGACGCTGGCTTCGGCCTACCAGGAGGCCGGGGTCGACCTGGTCATCGTCAACCTGCCGCACGGGGTCAAGCCCGACATCCTGGCCCCGCTGGCCGACGCGCTGGCCCCGCTGGCCTGACGCGCCCGCGGCCCGCGGCCCGCGGGCGTTGGCTCAGCCGTTGCTGGGCTGGTCGGTCTGGGTGCTGCCGCGCGGGCCCTGGCCGCCGATCCCGGTCTCCTTGAAGTACTCGGAGATCAGCTCGCGCTGACGGGTCATGAGCTCGTCGAAGTGCTTGCCCACGTTGTCGTCGCCGATGGCCTCGACCGTGAGGTAGAGGTCCTTGATCTTCTCGAGCTTCTCCTCGGACGCCGGCCCGTGCAGGGCATCGCTGAGGGCCACCCCGTCGAGGATGGCGCCCTGGGGGGCGGATCCGTCGTCCGGCGCCGGTGAACTGGCCGGCGGGGACGGCTCGGGGGCCGCTGCTTCGGGGCCCTTGGCCGAGTCGGAACTGGTGGGGACGAACTCGCTCAGCTTGGGCTGGCCGGGCGGCGGTTCGAACGGCCCGCGGAACGGTTCGGTGCGGGCCCCGATGTTGGGGTCCTCGGGGGCCACATACGGCTCGGGGCCGGCGGCTTCGTCGTAGGCCGGGTCCAGTTCTGACGCGGCCGGCTCGGCCGGGGTGGCCGGGTCGGCCGGTTCGAGCCGGTCCGGTTCGAGCCGGTCCGGTTCGGCCGGGACCGGTTCGGCCCGGGACGGGCCCGCGGCCGCGGGGTCCTCGTGGCGCTGCCGCGCTGGGTCCTCGTGGTGGGCGGCCTCGTGGCGGGCGGCCTCGTGGCGGGCGGCCTCGTGGCGGGCGGCCTCGTGGCGGGCGGCGGGCGCGGGCAGGCCCGGGGACTCCCCGGTGGGGGCGTCGACGGTCACCGGGTCGGCCGGGCCGGGGTGGTAGGCCGGGGGCTCGGGTGGTTCCGCCGCGGCCGCGGCTGGTTCCGGCGTCCGGGGCGGATCGGCCGGGCGGATCGGCTCTGCGGGGCGGGCGGCCTCCGCCGGGCCGGGCTCCGCCCGGTGGGCGGGCTCGGCCGGGTGAGCGGGCTCGTCCGGCGCCCGGTAGGCGTACACCTCGTCCGGCTCGCGGTAGGCGGGCGGGTCGTAGCGGGGCTCACCCGGATCCCGGTAGGCCGGGGGCGCGCTGCCGGCCGGGTAGCCGGACGCTGCCGGGCGCTCGGGGTGGGCGGGCCGCTCGCCGGCCCCGGCGTGGCGGTAGTCCTCGTCGGCCCGGGGGTACCGGTCATCCCGGTCTCCGTAGGCGTGGCCCCGGTCCTGGTAATCCTCGTCGTAGCCGGCCGGGCGGTCGTCGTAGCCGGCCGGGGCGGGGTACCCGCCGGCCTGCTGGTACCGGGCGCGGTCGTCGTAGCCGTCCGGTCCGGCGGGATCCGGGTAGCGGCCGGGCTCGGCCGGGCGGCCGTAGCCGTCGTCGTAGGCCTTGGGGCCGTCCCCGCGTTGATGGGCGTTCTCGCGCTCGTAGGCGCCGGCTTCGCGCCCGTAGCCGGGCTCGTCGTCGTACCGGGCCCGGGGGTCGTAGGACCGGTAGGCGGCCGGGCGTGGTCCGTAGCTCTCGCCGTCGTCCGGTTCCGGGTGGGCGGCCGGGGCCGGGGGCGCCGGCGGGTACGCGGCCGGGCCGGGCCCGGGGTAGCCGGGGTCGCGGTAGTCCTGGGCGGGCGGGCGGCCGGGCTGGGCCGGAGCGCGGCC
Source organism: Streptosporangiaceae bacterium (assembly GCA_036495425.1). Lineage (GTDB taxonomy): Bacteria > Actinomycetota > Actinomycetes > Streptosporangiales > Streptosporangiaceae > Bog-532. The sequence goes on from DASXMW010000214.1 coordinate 8,155, forward strand.
GGGGCCTGGGCCGGGGCCGCCCGCGCGGTAGCCGGGCTCGGCCGGGCCGTAACCGGGCCGGTAGCCGGGCGGCGGGCGGCGGCCGGTCTGCGGGCGCGGCCCGGGCTGGGGACGCGGGCCCGGCTGCGGGCGCGGCCCGGGCTGGGAACGCGGGCCCGGCTGCGGGCGGGCACCGGGCTGCGGACGCTGGGCCGGGCGCGGACGTGGGCCGGGCGGGCCGAATCCGGGACGCGGGCCGTACCCGGACGGCGGCGGGTAGCCGGGACCCTGCGGACCCTGGGGAGCTTGCGGACCCTGGGGAGCCTGCGGACCCCGCGGGACTGGCGGGCCCTGCGGGTAGCCGCGCGGGGGCGGCTGACCCTGGTAGCGCGGATCCGGGCCCGCCGGGCGGGCGGGGCGAGCGGCGGGCGCGACCGGGCCCGCCGGGGCCGGCCCGGCTTCGGTGTAGCGGACGTGGACCTGCTCGTACCCGGCCGGTTCCTGGTCGTCGCCGGCCACGGCCGGGATGGGCCCGGTGGACAGCAGGCCGCCCCAGGGCGCGTCCGGGCTGGGCTCGGCGCTCCCGGAGCCGGAGACGAACTCGTCGCCCTCGCTGACCGAGAACGTGTAGCCCTGCTCGTAGGGCTGCGGGCCGCGATAGGACCCGTCCGCGTAGCCCGCCTCCTGGTAGCCGGGCGCGGGGTACCCGGCCTCCGGGTAGGCGGGGCCGGCCGGGCGGCCGTTGGGCGGGTACGGGCCGCGGGCGGGACATGACGGGTAGCCGCGACCCGGCGGGCGGCCGCCGGCCGGGTAGCCCGGGGCGGGTGGCGCCTGGTAGCCGGCCGGGGGCCCCGGATACGCGTGCGGGCCGGGGCCCGGCCCCGGCCCGTATCCGGGCGCACGTCCGGGTGGTGGCCCCGAGTCATAGGACGGCCCGGGCCGGTAGGCCGGGCCGGCGCGGTACCCGGGCGGCGCCGCGTACGGCGGCCGGGAGCCGTAGCCCTCGTTCTCATCCTCGTCCGGCCCGCCGTCGGAGTCCGGGCCCGGCGGATAGGCGGCCCCGGCCTCGTACCCCGCGGAGGCCCCGTGGGTGGGCCCGTAGTCCGGGTGGTGCTGAGGCGCGTACTCGGGCGGCCGGGAGTAGTCGGTGACCGGGCCGTACCCGGCCTGGGCCTCGTAGCCGGGGTAGGTGTACCCGGCCGGGGGCGGATAGGGCGGCGCGGCCGGGTAGCCCGCGGGGCCGCCGTCGAACCCGGGGGCCGGGCCGTCCTCGTAGTCGGCCGGGCCGCTGTCCGGTGGCGGGCCGACCAGTCCGCCCGGCGAGATCACCGAGGTGGGCTGGAGCACGTCCCGGTCCTGGCGGAACCGCGGCCCGCCCGGCCGGGCCGCCTCGTGCGGGCCGCCGGACCGGGCCGCGCCGGCCTGACCGTCGCGCTGCCCGTCGCGCTGGCCGTCGCGCTGGTCGGCCTCGCGGGCGCGGCCGCCGGGATCGCTGTCGTCGGGCGCGGCGTAGCCGTCGCGGTAGGGGTCGTCCCGGCCGGGTCCGTCGTCGTAGGGGTCGCCCGGGTAGCCGTCACCGTCGTAGGGCTCGCCACCGTCAGGATGGTCGCCCTTGTGCCGGCCAGGCCGGAAACGGCTCACGGCTGGATCCCCCCGGGCATGAGCGATAGGGGCCCCGCGACCGCCGGGGTCACGAGGACCCGATCCCCACGGGAGACGGAGCCAAGACGCACTCAACCACGATCGCATTGCCATTATTGGACGTGCAAGCCGAATCCGCAGGTCGTTAGATTGTCCCTGTGACCGATGACGCCAGCAAGACCGAACACTTCCGGACTCTGCACGGCGGCCCGGGGCCGCTGCTGATGCCGAACGCCTGGGATGGCGGTTCCGCCGTACTGCTCGCGTCCCTGGGGTTCCCCGCCGTCGCCACGACCAGCTCGGGCTTCGCGGCCACGCTGGGGCGCCTGGACGGCAGCGTGAGCCGCG
>DASXMW010000215.1:0-3564 GCA_036495425.1 Streptosporangiaceae bacterium
CGTCGTAGTCCGCGTTGAACCCGACCTGATCCACGTAGAAGGACTTGGCCCGGTCCACATCGGAAACTGGTACGAACACCAGTTCAATTTTCCACTCCATGACCGCACCATAATCGAACCCACTGACAATTCCGGCCGGCCGCCCGGCGCCGATGTCCTGCTCCTTGTTGCTGGCGCGGGCCGCGCTGACCAGCGTGCCGGGCTCAGCATTGCGGTTATCCAGGGGATCAGGTTCCGGCTCCGGCGCGCTGGCTTCGGCCGCCATCGTGGCCAGCAGCGCGCTCTTGCCGATGCCGGGCTCCCACTGTGCACCCCGCGGAGACCACGGGAACCTCGTAGTACGCCGCGAACTAGGGTGAAGCCACCACCACGAGGAGTCCCATGACCGGCCTGTGCTTCCTGACCGCTCGGGAGCTGCGCGCGGCGCTGGGGCGCCGGGAGGTGTCGGCCCGGGAGGTGCTCCAGGCTCACCTGGACCAGATCGACCGGCTCAATCCGCAGGTCAACGCGGTGATCACGCTGGACGCGGACCGGGCCGCCCAGGCCGCGGCGGCCGCCGACGAACTGGCCGCCGCGGGGGCGGACCTGCCGGTGCTGCACGGGCTGCCCGTGGCCCACAAGGACCTGCACGAGACCGCGGGCCTGCTGACCACGTACGGGTCGCCGGTCCGGGCCGGCTACGTGCCCGAGCACGACGCACTGGTCATCGAACGAATGCGGCGGGCCGGGGTCATCACGATCGGCAAGACCAACGTGCCCGAGTTCGGGGCCGGCTCGCACACGTTCAACCCGCTGTTCGGGGCGACCCGGAACCCGTACGACCTCACCAGGTCCGCGGGCGGGAGCAGCGGCGGGACCGCGGCCGCGCTGGCCTGCGGCATGCACCCGATCGGGGACGGCAGCGACATGGGCGGCTCGCTGCGCAACCCGGCGTCGTTCTGCAACGTGGCCGGGTTCCGGCCGTCGCCGGGCCGGGTGCCGGGCTGGCCCGCCCTGCTCGGCTGGAGCACGATGGGGGTCAGCGGGCCGATGGCCCGCACCGTGGCCGACACCGCCCTGCTGCTGTCGGTGCAGGCCGGCCCGGATCCGCGGTCGCCGATCGCGCTGGAGACCCCGGGATCCCGGTTCGCCGAGCCGCTGGACTTCGACCCGGCCGGACTCCGGGTCGCGTTCTCGCCCGATCTGGGCGGCGCGGTCCCGGTCGAGCCCGAGGTGGGCGCGGCCGTCACCGGCGCCGCCCAGGTGCTGGGCGGCCTGGGCGCCGAGGTCACCGAGGCCTGTCCCAGCCTGGCCGGTGCCGACGAGGTGTTCCGCACCCTGCGGGCCTGGAACTTCGAGGCCACCTTCGGCGCGCTGGAGGAACGGTCGCCGGACCAGTTCAAGGCCACCCTGCGCGGCAACATCGCCCAGGGCCGGGCGCTGACCGGCCCGGACCTGGCCCGGGCCGAGCAACTGCACACCGTGCTGTTCCATCGCGTGCGGCAGTTCTTCGGCCGCTACGACCTTCTGCTGCTGCCGGTCAGCCAGGTCCTGCCGTTCGACGTCGACCTGGAGTACCCGGCCGAGATCAACCGGGTGCCGATGACCGACTACCTGGACTGGATGCGCTCGGCCTACCTGATCTCGGCCACCGGCTGCCCAGCCCTGTCGGTCCCGGCCGCGTTCAGCGCCAGCGGCCTGCCCATCGGCGTCCAGCTGGTCGGCCCCCACCGCGCCGATTTCGAGGTTCTGCGGGCCGGCCACGTTTTCGAGCAGGCCACCCAGATCGGCCAGCGCCGACCACCCCGGGCGTGATGTTCACGCGTCATCCATTTCCGTCGGCGTGGTGCTGGCCGGATCGGGGCTGATCAGTTCCCCGGCTCTGCGCCCGGGTCAGGTGATGGTGACCCCGCCGTCGACGGCCAGGGTCTGGCCGGTGATGTAGGAGGCGGCCTCGCTGGCCAGGAAGACCGCGACCGCGGCCACCTCGGGCCCCTGGCCCATCCGGCCGGCCACGATCCGCGGCTTCATCGAATCCAGGTAGCCGGGCAGGTAGGAGTCGGTCATCTCGCTGACGAAGAAGCCGGGCGCGATCGCGTTGACGCGGATGCCCTTGCGGCCGGTCCACTGCTGGGCCAGGTCGCGGGTCAGGCCGATCAGGCCGGCCTTGCTCGCGGTGTAGGCGGCCTGCGGCAGCCCGGCGGTGGTGATGCCGAGCACGCTGCTGATGTTGACGATGCTGCTGCCCGGCGGCATGACCCGCCCGCAGGCCTGGGCCATCCAGTAGCTGCCGCTCAGGTTCACGTCGAGTACGGCCCGGAACTGGTCCGGCGTCTCCCGGGTCGCGGGCACGGCGGTGCCGACGCCGGCGTTGTTGATCAGGATGTCCACCCGGCCGAACCGCTGCATGGCCGTGTCCACCAGCCGCTGGCAGTCCTCGGGCTCGGCCACGTTGGTGCGGACCGCGATGCCGCGCCGGCCGGTGCTGTCGCACACGTCGGTCAGCGTCTGCTCCAGGCGGTCGGCCCGCCGCGCGCCCAGGGCCACATCGGCGCCTGCCTCGGCCATGGCCTGGGCGAAGGCCACCCCGATACCGGACGAGGCGCCGGTGATGACGGCCACCTTGCCGGTCAGCGTGAACAAGTCGGTGATCATGCCCGGCAGCGTAACCGCCGCGGCCCGCCGCCCCGCCGAGCCACCCCGCCGAGCCATCCCGGACGCTGCCCCGTTCCGGCGCCGGGGCCCACCGCTGGATACGTACTGGTCACTCTGTATCCGGAGACCCGCGTTCTCGCAGGTCAGAACGGATGAACCGTACCGAGAGCGACACGCGGTGTCAACAGAACTCGTTGACAGGCCCGGATGTGACGCATCGACGCGAGGTGATATCGCAGGTCAGCGCAGGTCCTCTGTGTGGGTAGTTACTAGCGAGCGTGTCAACGAATACCCAAGGCCTGGGCGGACCGGCAGACCTGCTGGAGCGTGCCTCACCAGTCTGACCGGCCACGGGCCATGAGAAGATGCCCGGTCTGAACACGCCAACGGCGTGTCGTGGAGTCCTCGTCGGGCCGAGACGCTATGCTCACCCGCGTAGGGCATTTGGCCTCGGCCTGCGCGCCGATCCAGCAATGGAGGGCCCTATTGGTACAAGGCTATTGCAGTACCACGCCAGGTAAAGGGTCGTGGCCGACGCGCAGGCGGTCGCGGATCTTCCTCGTGGAGGCTGCAAGGTGCCGCTCTACGCTGTTCTGGCCGTTGCCCCGTCGCTTGTGGGCATAGCTGTCGTCATTGCCGTAATTCGCGCGAACCGCGATGACCTCCCGGCTATCGTCCGTGCGCTTATGCGTACCGGACAGCGCGAGACGAACCCGGGTGGAACTGCGCCGTCACTGCCTGATTCCGAACAACGCATGTGACCGGCTTCGGCTACGGGCAGACCCCCTGGCCGGGGGCTGGGGGTTGTCCTATCCGGCGGTCTACTGCGCGCGCTGCTCGTACTCAGCGATATCGCTGATCAGTTCCTCGGGGCTGTGCGCGTTGATCATGGCGGTCGATGCACCGCGCGGTTTGGCGCACCAGACGACG
>DASXMW010000216.1:0-50780 GCA_036495425.1 Streptosporangiaceae bacterium
CCTACGAGCAGGGCGGACGCACCTGCGAGTGCAACCTGGCCCCGTTGTGCCGTCACCATCATCGATGTAAACAGTCCGAGGGCTGGCGGCTCGATCAACCCGGGCCCGGAGTGATGACCTGGACCACCCCCGCTGGACGCCGCTACGTCACCGTCGCCCGCGCCGGTTGACGCGGCGGGCGCCGACCGGCGCGCTGGCGGCCCGGCCTCAGCGGGCCAGCCAGACCGCGGTGTCCGGGGGCAGCTTGCCGTCCTCGACCGGGCCGCTGGCCAGCAGCACCTTGCTGTGCGGGGGCAGCGCGACCTCGGCTGGACCTGTATTGGCCGCGAACACGAACCCGGGTTCGCGGCTGAAGAACAGCGTGCCGTCGGGACCGTCCAGCCACTGCATCCGGCTCGTGGCCGGGTCGTCGCTCTCCCCGAAGCCGAGCGCCGGGTGGGTGCGCCGCAACTTGAGCGCGTTTATGTACAGGGTCAGGAACGAGTCCGGGTCGCCGAGCTGGCTGGCCACGCTGTACTGCCCCCAGTAGCCGGGCTGCGGCAGCCACGGTGTGGCGGCCTCGCGATCTCCGGGGTCGGGGGAGAAGCCGTAGGAATGGCCGCTGGCCGTCCACGGTAGTGGCACCCGGCAGCCGTCCCGGCCCGGATCTTGCCCGTGTGAGCGCCGGAAGGCCGGGTCCTGGCGGTTTTCATCTGGCAGCTCGACCACCTCGGGCAGGCCCAGCTCCTCGCCCTGGTACAGGTAGGCCGAACCGGGCAGCGCCAGCATGAGCAGCGCGGCCGCCCGGGCCCGGGCCGCGCCGGCCCGCAGTTCCGGGTCGCCGACCCGGGGCAGCTGGCCCGCGCGGCGCGGGCCGCCGCCCTGGTTGACCGCGTACCGGGTCACCGGCCGGGTCACGTCGTGGTTGCTGATCACCCAGGGGGCGCGGTCCCCGCCCGCCATCTCGTTGATCGCGTCGATGGACTGCCGCAGCTCGGCCGCGTCCCAGCGGGCCAGGATGAGCTGGAAGTTGAACACCTGCGGCAGGCCGCTGCCCGCCAGGTACGGCGCCAGCGTGGCCGGGGACTCGTACCAGACCTCACCGACCGCGGTGCGCGGGCCCGGGAACTCACCCGGCTCGTAGGAGTCCAGGATCACCCGCCACAGCCGGTACAGCTCCTGCAGCTCGGCCCGGTGGTAGTAGGCCGACGGGCGGTTGTCCATGGCCGCCGCCTCGTCGAGGTCGGCCAGGTCCGGCGCCTTGAACAGCCCGTGAGCCACGTCGATCCGCAGCCCCGCCGCCCGGCGGCCCATCCAGAACCGGATGATCTCCTCGAAGTAGCTGGTCACCGCCGGGTTGCGCCAGTTCCAGTCGGGCTGGCCGGAGTCGAACAGGTGCAGGTACCACTGACCCGGGCGGCCGTCCGGCTCGGTGACCCGGGTCCAGGCCGAGCCGTGGAACGCCGACTGCCAGTTGTTGGGCGGCTCGCTGCCGCCCTGCCCGCGCCCGTCCCGGAACAGGAACATCTCCCGCTCCGGGCTGCCCGATGGCGCGGCCAGCGCCGCCTGGAAGTACGGGTGCTCGGAGGAGCAGTGGTTCGGGACCAGGTCGACGATGATCCGGAGCCCGAGCTCGGCGGCTTCGGCCACCAGCTCGTCGAACCCGGCCAGGGTGCCGATCCGCGGGTCCACGTCCCGGTAGTCGGCCACGTCGTAGCCCCCGTCGGCCAGCGGCGACGGGTAGAACGGCGTCATCCAGATCGCGTCCACCCCGAGGTCGGCCAGGTAGGGCAGGCGCGTGCGCAGGCCCTCCAGATCCCCGATCCCGTCCCCGTTGGCATCCGCGAAGCTGCGCGGATACACCTCGTAGACCACGGCTTCCTGCCACCACGGACGAATACTGGTCACGCGGACATCTCCTCCTCGGCGTCGTCGGCACCCATTGTCCCCAGTAAAGTCGCCTCCGGAGGCGTCTGGGTGCCTGGTGGCCCTCCCAGTCTTCAAAACTGGCGGACGGCGCTCCGCGCCGTCGGCGGGTTCGATTCCCGTCCGCCTCCGCCATCCGCCCCCCGGGGGTGGTCATGGCGCCGCCTCACATTCCAGCGGGCTGCGTTGCCGGACCGGTCAGAGAAGCCGTCATCCGGCTCACCATGACCAGGAGGCAGCATGACCACCCCCACTCCGGCACCATCTTTCGCCGGGGCCGCGCCCGCAGAACGCCTGGAGCGCGCGGCCGCCGCGCTGACCGCGCATGGCTTCACCGCCGAGGTCCTCGACGACGCCGCGGCCGCGCGGCAGCGGCTCAGCGAGCTGATACCCGAGGGGGCCCGCGTGTTCACCGGGGCCAGCGAGACCCTGCGCCTGTCGGCATCGACGCCGACATCAACACCAGCGGGCGCTACGACTCGGCCAAGGCCCGGGGCGCGGGCCTGGACCGGGCCCGCGCTCCGAGCCCGGCCGGGGCACCGTCCTGCTGCTCCGGGAAGCCATCGGGTTCTGAGCAACGCCACGGCCCGGCCGCGGGCGGAAGCCCGCGGCGAAGGTTGGGCGGCCCCGCCCGCCCGCGGACACCTGGCCAACCGCGGACTATTTCGCCTCAAGATCCGGTTGTGAGGGTAGATACGCTGGGTAGCCATACGGCTTGCCTGTCTCCGCCGAAGACCAGGGAACGTAGGCTCCGATCAATGCTTTCCGATATGTATGGCCGAGTGGCGACTGATTTGCGGGTGTCGCTGACTGACCGCTGCAACCTGCGGTGCGCCTACTGCATGCCCGCCGAGGGTCTGGACTGGCTGCCCGGGCCGGAGTTGCTGACCGATGATGAGGTGGTGCGGCTGGTCCGCATCGGGGTGGAGCGGCTCGGGATCCGCGAGGTGCGCTTCACCGGCGGCGAGCCGCTGTTGCGCCGGGGCCTGACCGGCATCGTGTCCCGGGCCGCAGCGCTGCGCCCCCGGCCCGAGCTGTCGCTGACCACCAACGGGATCGGCCTGGCCCGGACCGCCGGTGCGTTGCGTGACGCCGGCCTGGACCGGGTCAACGTCTCCCTGGACACCCTGCGGCCGGACACGTTCCGGCAACTGGCCCGGCGGGACCGGCTGCGCGACGTGCTGGACGGCATGGCCGCCGCCGCGGCCGCCGGGCTGGCCCCGGTCAAGGTCAACAGCGTGCTGATGCGCGGGATCAACGACACCGAAGCCCGCGACCTGCTGCGATTCTGCCTGGAGCGCGGGTATGAGCTGCGGTTCATCGAGCAGATGCCGCTGGACGCCCAGCACGGATGGCGGCGGGCCGACATGGTGACGGCCGATGAGATTATCGAAGGTCTGAACCGGGAGTTCACGCTCGCCCCGGAGGGCCCGGGTGTGCGCGGGTCCGCTCCGGCCGAGCGGTTCGTGGTCGATGACGGCCCGGCCCGGGTCGGGGTGATCGGGTCGGTGACCCGGCCGTTCTGCGGGGCCTGTGACCGGGTGCGGCTGACCGCCGACGGGCAGATCCGGAACTGCCTGTTCGCCCGGGACGAATCCGACCTGCGCGGGCCCCTGCGCGGCGGGGCCAGCGACGAGGAGATCGCCACCCAGTGGACCCGGGCGGTCGCGGCCAAGCTGCCCGGGCACGGCATCAACGACCCCACCTTCCTGCAGCCCGACCGGCCCATGTCCGCCATCGGCGGCTGACCGCGGTGACCCGGCCGGAACTCGGCGCGGTCGTCCTGGCCGGCGGCCGGGCCACCCGGCTGGGCGGGATCGACAAGCCCGGCCTGGAGGTGGCCGGCCGGACCCTGCTGGCCACGGTGGTCGAAGCCTGCCAGGGCGCGGGCGCGGACCGGATCGTCGTGGTCGGCCCGGAACGGCCCCGGCTTTCCGTGCGGTTCGTGCGGGAGGACCCGGCCGGGGCGGGCCCGTTCGCGGCCCTGCGCCGCGGCCTGGCCGAGCTGGCCGCGCTCAGCGACCCGGAGTCCGGAGATCAGGTCGCCGTGCTCGCCGCCGACCTGCCGTTTGTGCGGGCCGCCCACCTGCGCAGGCTGATCGAGGCGGCCGAAGGCCACACCGGCGCCGTCCTGGTCGACGACGAGGGACATGGGCAATGGCTGACCGGCTGCTGGCACCGGCGCCGCCTCGCCGACGCGGCCCAGCGCTACGACGGGTCCTCGCTGCGCGGGCTGATGACCCCGCTGGAACCGGCTTATGTGCGGATTGAGCCGCCCGTGGGGGAGGCGCCGCCCTGGCTGGACTGCGACACCGGCGCCGAGCTGGCCTGGGCCCGGGCCTGGCCGGTCAGCGGGGACGGCCGGTGAGTTCCTGGTCCGGCGCGTAGCGGCCGCCGGGCACGACCACGTTCTGCAGCGGCTCGCCGGCCGCGAACCGGCGGATCTGGCCGGCCACGAACTGCTTGGCCGCCGGGTAGAAGGCGGCCGCGCCGCCCGCCACGTGCGGGCTGATGAGCACCCCTGGGCTGGACCACAGCGGATGACCGGCGGGCAGCGGCTCCGGGTCGGTGACGTCCAGCGCGGCCCGCAGGCGGCCGGCCGAGGTCTCGGCCAGCAGCGCGGCGGTGTCCAGGACCGGGCCGCGGCCCACGTTGACGACCAGGGCCCCGTCCGGCAGCAGCGCCAGCCGCCTGGTGTCGAGCAGCCCGCGGGTCTGCTCGTTAAGCGGGGTGACCAGCACCACCACGTCGGCGGCGGGCAGCAGCGCGTCCAGTTCTTCCACCGCGTGCACGTCCTGCGCGGGGCGGGGCGACCGGGCCACCCGGGTCACCTCGGCCTCGCAGGCGGCCAGCCGGCGGTCCAGGGCGGCGCCGATCGAGCCGTAGCCGACGATCAGCACCCGGCTGCCCGCCAGCGACCGGGTGTGCCCGTGCTCCCAGCGGTGGGCCTCCTGGTTGCGCACCCAGCGCGGCAGCTCGCGTTCGGCCGCCAGCAGCAGGGCCAGCGCCATCTCGGCCGTGCTGGAGTCGTGCAGGCCGCGCGCGTTGCACAAGGTGGTGCCCGCGGGCACCCGGTGCACCAGGTGCTCGTAGCCGGCCGTGAGGGCCTGGACCACCCGCAGGCTGGGCATCCGGCCCAGCGGCTCGGTACCGTGCGGCCGGTCGTAGGGCACGGTGAAGAAGACCACGTCCGTCAGGTCCTCCGGGCCCGGCTCGTCGCCGCTGAACACCTCGACCCGCAGCCCGGCGCCGGTCACGTCGCCGGCCAGTTCGACGATCTCCGGCCACGGCACCAGCACCCTGTCGCCCACAGTGTCTCCCGCCTCGTCGCCTCACGTTGACCGGGCCATCCTTTCAGGCCGCCGGTCATGGCCTTGCCGCTGGCCGGGGGACCAGCGCGCGGGCCGGGTGCGTACCGGGACAAGCGGTACCGATGAGCGGTTTTGGTGACAACCGGATGAAGTTCATGATTGGGAGATTCCGCCCACGTTATGCTGCGCGAGGTCCCAGGGGAGTGGGACCTTTCTCAGCAAATAACTGAAGCGGGGGAACTCCCATGTCCAACCGGTACGGGGAGTCATCTCCCAGCGGTGAGCAGTCCTGGGGCCAGGGCGGCTGGCCCCAGTCCGGCTGGCCCCAGTCTGGCGGCGGCCAGCAGAGCAGCAATCCCCAGTCCGGGCCCCCGCAGGGCACGTACGGCCAGCCCGGCGGCTACGGGGACGGCTACGGCCAGCAGCCCGGCTACGGGCAGCAGACCTACGGCGGCCAGCAGAATTACGGCCAGCCCAGCCAGCCCTACGGCCAGCCCAGGCAGCCCTACGGGCAGCCCCCCGCCGGCTACCAGACCGGCCCGGTCATGGGCGGCGGCTACGCCTACGGCGCGCCGCCGTACGCCAGCTGGATCACCCGGGTCGGCGCCTACCTGGTCGACGCGCTGCCCTCCTGGGTCCTGATCGGCATCGGCGCCGCCCTGCTCGGCCAGGGCGGCGCGGGCGCGGCCATCGGGTTCATCTTCTACCTGGCCTCGCTGGGCTGGGTCATCTACAACCGCTGGTACCGGGCGGGCGCCACCGGCCAGAGCCTGGGCAAATCGGCCACCAACGTCCGGCTGATCAGTGAGCAGACCGGCCAGCCGATCGGCGGCGGCATGGCCTTCGTGCGCGACCTGTGTCACTTTGTCGACGCGGTCATCTGCTACGTGGGCTTCCTGTTCCCGCTGTGGGACGACAAGCGGCAGACGCTGGCCGACAAGATCATGAGCACGGCCGTGGTCAAGAACGACAGTGTGGCCTCACAGGGCTACCAGCCGCCGGGTAACGGCTGGCAGTAGCGTGACCGCGCCCGCGGCGCTCACGCCGCTGACCAGGCGGCTGACTGGACCGGCCTCGGGGGCGCTGGCGGCCGCGGCCGCCACCGGTTTCCTGTACCTGGTCAATCCGCACGCGCACCAGGTCTTCCTGCCCTGCCCGTTCCGGCTGATCACCGGCTGGTACTGCCCGTTCTGCGGCGGCCTGCGGATGGTCCACGACCTGGCTCACGGCCAGGTCGTGGCGGGCCTGCACGACGACGCGCTAGCCCTGCCCCTGCTGCTGATCGCCGTGGCCGCCTGGCTCAACCTGGCCGCCGGGCGCTGGCGCGGCCGCCCAGTGGTCCGGGTGCGGCGCCCCGGCTGGCTGTGGCCCGCCGTGACCGTGGTCCTGATCGCCTGGACCGTGCTCCGCAACCTGCCGTTCGGCCCGTTCACCGCACTCCATCCCTGAGCACGGTTCCGGGTCCGGGGCCGGCCGCGGCCCCACTGTGAGCAGGTCCGGCGCGTGGTCGACCTGCAGCGTGGTGTGGATGATGCCGTAGTCCCGGCTGAGCAGGGCCTCCAGGTTGGCCCGGACCGCGTGGCAGTCCTCGCCCGGGGCCACCAGCACGTGGGCCGAGGCCGCGGGCAGGTCCGAGCTGATCTCCCACACGTGCAGGTCGTGGACCTCGGTGACATGCGGGTGGCGGACCAGGGCCGCGCCGATGGCGGCCGGGGTCAGGCCGGCCGGTGCGGCCTCCAGGAAGATCCGGCCCGAGTCCCGCACCAGCCCGGTCCCGGCCACCAGCATCAGCACCACCACGACCAGCGAGGCGATGGCGTCGGCGCGGGCGAAGCCGGTCAGCACGATGACCGCCCCGGCCACCGCGGTGGCGATGAACCCGTAGACGTCGGTCAGCAGGTGCCGGAACGCGCCCTCCAGGTTGAGGCTGCGCTGTGGCGCCCGGCTGGCCCGGGTGACGAAGAACGTGGTCAACGCGTTCACGGCCACCCCCGCCAGGGCCACCACGATCACCACGCCGCCGGTGACCGCCGGGGGGCTGATCAGCCGCCGGACCGCCTCGTAGGCCAGCCACACCGCCAGCACGATCAGCGTGATCCCGTTGGCCTGGGCGGACAGGATTTCGGTGCGGCGCAGGCCGTAGGTGTAGCGGCCCCCGGGCGGCCGGGTGGCCAGTTTCATGGTGACCAGCACCAGGGCCACCGAGGCCGCGTCGGTCAGCATGTGCGCGGCGTCGGACAGCAGGGCCAGCGAGTGGGCGGCCAGCCCGGTGCCGACCTCGGCCGCCATGAACAGCAGGATCAGCGCGAGCGCGGCCCAGAGCCAGCGCGGGTCCGAATCCAGGACCGGGCCGTGCCGGTGGGCACCGGAACCGTGATCGGCCTCGTCCGGGCCGTCGTGGTTACGCCGGTGAGTATTCGACACGCCAAACCCCGCCGCTCACACGGTCATGATACGTACCGCCCGCGCGACACGGCCGCCCCCGACCCTGCGCTGATAACAGCAAGAAGCGGACCGCGCCAGGATCTGGCGGCCGGCCCCGGGCCTAGTAGCCCGCGGCCGCCGTGAACATGGCAGCCGCGCTGTCCACGGCCGCCGCCAGCCGCCGAGCGGGAACACGTCGCCCGGCCAGCCCAGGGCCGCCGGCCCGGTTCAGCCGTGCCTGCCACGGATCGTCCATGATCGCCACCTGTCCGATCGTGCCACCCGGTGCCGGGTCCGGGCATCGTCCGGCCGGGCCGAATCGCCGTCCTCCGATTGGAGGATGCGCGCGGTCTGACAGAGTGGGCACCATGAGCAGCGCGATCGACCGGTGGGTGATGGCCGTATCCCAGGGCCTGGGTCTGTCTCCCAACCCCGCCGACCAGAGAACGATCCTGGACATGACCAAGGTTGTGGCCCACAACGTCGACCGGCCCGCCGCCCCGATGACCTCCTACCTGGTCGGGATCGCGGTCGGCCGGGGCATGACGCTCTCCCAGGCCATCGAGCACGTGACCGAACTGGCCAACTCCTGGCCGGGACGATCGGAAGAAAGCTGACCGAGCCCGCATCAGCCCAGGCCGGTAAGCCGCAGCCCCAGCCACAGGGCCACCGTGGCCACGGCCAGGCCGGCCGGCACGGTGACCAGGCCGAGCCGGGTGAACTCGCCCAGGTCCACGTCGCGGTCGCGGTCGGCCAGCAGCCGGCGCCACAGCAGCGTGGCCAGCGAGCCCGCGTAGGTGAGGTTCGGCCCGATGTTGACCCCGATCAGCACGGCCAGCACCGGGCCCGCCACCGGGTGCGGGCCCCCGGCCGCGGCCGTCCCGGTCACCGCGGCCAGCAGCATCAGCACCGCGGGCAGGTTGTTGACCAGGTTGGCGATGGCCGCGGCCAGGAACGCGATGGCCAGCAGGGCCGGCAGCGAGGACCCGTGCGGCAGCAGCCGGGTGATGGCCGGGCCCAGCCCGTGGTCGGTCAGCGCCCGGACGACCAGGCCCAGGCCCAGCACGAACAGCAGGAACGGCACGGCGGCGGCCCGCACGATCCCGGCCACCGTGGTCTCGTGCCGGGCCAGGCTGCGGGCGGCCAGCAGCACCGCCCCGCCCAGCGCCGCCCAGGCCGGGCTGACCCCCACGAATGAGGTGACGATGAAGCCGGCCAGCGTGGCCAGCACCACGAACAAGGGGTAGCGAGGAACGGGGGGAGCGGCTTCAGCGGCCTGGCCGGCATTGGCTTCCCCGGCCGGGCGGGCCAGGTCGCCCCGGAAGAACAGCCGGAACCCGGCGTACTCGACGGCGATGGCGGCCAGCCAGGGCAGCGCCATGGCCGCGGTGAACCCGCCCAGGCTGAGCCCGCTGACCGAGAAGGCCAGCAGGTTGGTCAGGTTCGACACCGGCAGCAGCAGCGACGCCGAGTTGGCCAGGTGCGCGCAGGCGTAGATCGGCGGCCGGGGCCGCAATCGCAGCCGGGCCGTGGTGTCGTGCACCACCGGGGTCAGCAGCACCACCGTGGTGTCCAGGCTGAGCACCGCGGTGGTCGCCGAGGCCAGCGCGAACGTGCCGGTCAGCAGCCGGACCGGGTCGCGGCCGCTCCACCGGGCCAGCCGGGCCCCGGCCGCGGTGAACAGGCCCTCGGCCTCGCACAGCTGGCCCAGCACCAGCACCGCGGCCAGGAAGCCCACCACCGGCAGCAGCCGCCTGGCCTCGGACCGGGCCGAAGCCAGCGGCAGCACCCCGGCCGCGATCACGATGACCGCGCTGGCCACGGCCACCACGCTGTCCGGCAGCCAGCGGGGCCGGGTCACCGCGGCCGCCAGGATGGCCGCCAGCAGCACCGCCGACAGGGCCTCGGCCACGGCCCCGGTCAGCGGCGCGATCCCGCCGTGCTGCGCTGCCGATGGCTGGTCATTGGCTCATTATGTCGGCCGCACCTGGCAGGATGGCGGTGTGGGCTCGCTCATGCTGCTCGATACCGCCTCGCTGTACTACCGCGCGTTCTACGGCGTACCGGACACCGTCACGGCGCCGGACGGGACACCGGTCAACGCCGTCCGCGGCCTGCTGGACATGATCGCCCGGCTGGTCCGGGCCCGGGAGCCGGCCCAGCTGGTGGCCTGCATGGACGAGGACTGGCGGCCCGCCTTCCGGGTCGAGGCCGTGCCGTCCTACAAGGCGCACCGGGTCGCCCAGGGTAACGACGAGCAGACTCCGGACAAGCTGATCCCGCAGGTCCCGATCATCAACGACGTGCTGGCCGCCACCGGGCTGGCCGTGGCCGGGGCCAAGGGCTACGAGGCCGACGACGTGATCGCCACCCTCGCGGTCCGGGCTACCGCGCCGGTCGACGTGATCACCGGCGACCGGGACCTGTTCCAGCTGGTCGACGACGAGCACGGGGTCCGGGTGGTGTACACCGTCCGCGGCCTGAACAACCTCGACATCATCGACGAGCAGGCGGTGGCCGACCGCTACAAGATCCCCGGCCGGGCCTACGCCGACTTCGCCGTGCTGCGCGGCGATCCCAGCGATGGCCTGCCCGGCGTGCCCGGGGTGGGGGAGAAGACCGCGGCCACTCTGATCAACAAGTTCGGCACCCTGGCCGGCCTGCTCGAGGCGCTGGACGCCGGGCACGGCGGTTTCCCCACCGGGGCCCGGAACAAGCTGACCGCGGCCCGCGAGTACCTGAACGTGGCCCCGGCCGTGGTCCGTACCGCGACCGACGTGCCCCTGCCCGCGGTGGCCGGCGACCTGCCGCTGACCCTGGCCGACCCGGACCGGCTGCGGGAGCTGGGCGACCGCTGGCGGCTGGGCTCCTCCCTGTCCCGCTTCGTGGCCGCCGTCACCGGGCAGTAGCCTGCTGCCTATGGCGGACCTTGAGCTGTACCCGGCCAGCCGGGTGGACGAAGTGGCCGCGCGGGTGCGGGCCGAGGGACTCGACGCCCTGCTGCTGACCCCCGGCGCCGACCTGCGCTACATCACCGGCTACGAAGCCAAGCAGCTGGAGCGCCTGACCTGCCTGGTCGTCCCGGCCGCCGATCCGGCTTTCCTGGTCGTGCCCCGGCTGGAACTGGCCGCGGCCCAGGCCTCGCCGGCCTCCGGGCTGGACCTGGAAATAGTCCCCTGGCAGGAGACCGAGGATCCGTACGCGCTGATCGCGGGCCGGCTCGGCCCGGTGGCCAGCACCGGGCTGGCCGACCAGATGTGGGCGCTGATGGTGCTCCGGCTGCGTGAGGCCCTGCCCGGCGCCGAGCAGGTGCTGGCCAGCGCGGCCCTGCGCGACCTGCGCATGCGCAAGAGCCCGGCCGAGGTCGCGGCCCTGCGCGAGGCGGGCGCGGCCATCGACCGGGTGCACGAGCAGGTGCCGGGCTGGCTGCGGGCCGGCCGCACCGAACGGGAGGTCGGCGCCCGGATCGCCGAGGCCATCCTGGCCGAGGGGCACGTGCAGGTGGACTTCGTGATCGTGGGCTCCGGGCCCAACGCGGCCAGCCCGCACCACGAAGTGTCCGACCGCGTGCTGCAGCCGGGCGACGCGGTGGTGGTCGACATCGGCGGCATGATGCCGTCCGGGTACCGCTCGGACTGCACCCGGACCTACGCCATCGGTACCCCGCCCGCCGAGTTCCGCGACTACTACCAGGTGCTCAGGGACGCCCAGCAAGCCGCATTCGACCGGGTCAAGCCGGGCGTGCCGGCCGAGGCGGTGGACGCCGCCGCCCGCCAGCCGATCACCGCGGCCGGCTACGGCGACGCCTTCATCCACCGCACCGGGCACGGTATCGGCCTGGAGTCCCACGAGGAGCCCTACATCGTGGCGGGCAACTCCGAGCCGCTGGAGCCGGGCATGGCCTTCTCGATCGAGCCCGGCATCTACCCGGGCCCGAACGGCGCCCGCATCGAGGACATCGTGGTCTGCACCGAGGGCGGCGCCGAGCGCCTCAACAACGTCACCCGTGACCTGGTGCTGGCCAGAGAATAGGTCTCTCGATCGGGCGGCAGGACACCGTCCCTGGCCACCGGCCGCCCATGGTCAGTGCCACCTTCCCGGCCGGGGTCGTGCTGACCGATCAGGCGTCCAGGCTGACGTGCACGGACGGCGGCGAGGCCGGGCCCCCATATACGCACGGGGACCAGGATCGCTTTACCTAGCTGTCGTTGCGGTCCTGCTGCTCGAGGAACTGCTCGAACTGCGCGGCCAGCTCGTCGGCGGTGGGGATGGGGCCGCCGTCCAGCAGGCCGCCGTCCTCGTCGTTGCTCTCGGCGATCGCGTCGTACTGCCGCTCCAGCGCGGTGACCAGCTCGGCGACCTCGGTCGACTCGGACACCTGCCGGTCGATCTCGGAGTTGGTGCGGTCGGCGGCCTCACGCAGCGCGTCGCTGGGCAGTTCCAGGCCGGTGATCGCGGTGACCGTGTCGAGCAGGGCCACCGCCGCCTCCGGGTACACCGCCTGCGACAGGTAGTGCGGCACGTGCACGGCGAACCCCATGGCGTCCTGGCCCGCCTCGCCCATGCGCAGCTCGATCAGGGCGGCCGCGCTGCCCGGGACCTGCAGCTTGTTGGGCATCTGCTGCTGGCCGGTGATCAGCTCGGGCCGGGTGGCGTGGCTGATCACACCGAGGGGCCGGGTGTGCGGGACCCCCATCGGGATGCCCTGGAAGCCGATCAGCGGACCCCCGCCCAGCCGGGCCGACAGCGCCTGCACGGACTCGGCGAACAGGTTCCACTCGTGGTCGGGCTCGGGCCCGGTCAGGAGCAGGAACGGGACCCCGCTCAGGTCGTGCAGGAGCTGCACGGCCAGTTCGGGCGCCTCGTACTCCTCCCAGTGGTCGGTGGAGTAGATCATGTTCGGCCGCCGGGACCGGTAGTCGATCAGCCGGTCCACGTCGAACGTGGCCACCGTCTCCGGCTCGCAGGCCTCGGTCACGTGCTCGGACAGCAGCCGCCCGGCCGCGCCCGCGTCCATGAAGCCCTCGAGGTGGTGCAGCATGGGCACGCCGTCCAGGTCCGGCAGGTCCTCGCCCAGCTCGAACAGGTCTTCCGGATCACGCCGCATGACGAAATTCTCCCACCTTCCGGCACCAGCCGATACCGGCTGCCTGCCGGGACAACACCGGAGGGACGCCTCCGCATTTCCTCGGCCCACGCGTCAAGGCCGGGCCGGCGCGGTGCGCCGGCCCGGCCGAACGAGCAAGTCCTTACACGGTGGCGGCCTCGGCCGCGGCCTGGCTGGCCTCGGGGTGCCCGATGGACAGGCCGCTGTCGGCGTCGAAGAACTGCAGCTGGTTGGTGTCCACGGCCAGCTCGAGGGGCGAGTTGGGGGCGACCTTGGACCGGGCCGACACCCGGGCCGTCCACAGCGACTTGCCGCCGACCAGGGCCGAGACGCTCTCGTCCTGGCCGTCGTCGCCGGTGGCGGCGTCGGTGATGCTGGAGTGCTCGACCTGCGGGGCGTCGATGGTGAAGATCACGTGGATCTCGCTGCCCAGCTCCTCGGTGACGCCCACGTTGACCGGCATCCGGGCCCAGCCGGCGTCGGCCAGCGTGGCGTCCTCGAAGTCGGACGGGCGGATGCCGAGGATGATGCTCTTGCCGAAGTACTTGTCGAGCCCGGGCCGCCGGTCGATGAGCCCGGCCGGGACCGGCAGCCTGTAGTCGGCGAACGTCACCGCGGCGCCGTCGTCGCGGGCCAGGTCGGCGGTGACGAAGTTCATCGCGGGCGAGCCGATGAACCCGGCCACGAACAGGTTGACCGGGGACTCGAACAGGTGCTGCGGGGTGTCGACCTGCTGCAGGCGGCCGTCCCGCATCACGCAGACCCGGTGGCCCAGGGTCATGGCCTCGACCTGGTCGTGGGTCACGTAGATGGTGGTGGTGCCCAGCTCCTGGTGCAGCTGGTTCAGCGAGGCCCGCATGGACACGCGGAGCTTGGCGTCCAGGTTGGACAGCGGCTCGTCCATGAGGAACGCCTGCGGTTCACGGACGATCGCGCGGCCCATGGCCACCCGCTGGCGCTGGCCACCGGACAGGGCGGCCGGCTTGCGCTTGAGGTACTGCTCCAGGCCCAGCATGCGCGCGGCCTTGTCGACCCGGGCCTTGATCTCGGCCTTGGGCGTCTTGCGCAGCTGGAGGCCGAAGGCCAGATTCTGCTCCACGGTCATGTGCGGGTAGAGCGCGTAGTTCTGGAACACCATGGCGATGTCCCGGTCCTTCGGCGGCAGGTCGTTGACCACACGGTCGCCGATGCTGATGGTGCCGGAGCTGATCTCCTCGAGCCCGGCGATCGAACGCAGCGCCGTTGACTTGCCACATCCCGACGGCCCGACCAGCACCATGAACTCGCCGTCTTTGACTTCGAGCGACATCTGATCGATGGCCTTCACGCCGCCGCTGTATATTTTGTCGATGTGGTCGAGGGTTATCTGGGCCATGGTGCTCCCTTGCTCCTAGCGGGCCGCTAGCCAGGCCCCGTGGCATCTGTCCTGGTCGGCAGCGTAACTTCGGGATTGTCCGACGTTAAGGTTGCGATTACCAAAGTTACGATAGCGTAACGATCGTGACCCATTCGTTATATTACGCCGGGCTGTGACCTTTGGCGTTATCAGAGCGCCGGGCTTCCCGGCGCCCGGGCACGGCTGAGCTATACCGTGTCCGGGTGGAAGAGATCGATCGGCGGATCGTCACGCTGCTGTCGGCCGACGGCCGGATGAGCTTCACTGAGCTGGCCAAGCGGACCGGGCTGTCGGTGTCAGCGGCCCACCAGCGGGTCCGGCGGCTGGAGCAGAGCGGGGTGATCCGGAGCTACGTGGCCCTGTGTGACGCCGACGAGATCGGGCTGCCGCTGACCGCGTTCATCTCGATCACGCCGTTCGACGCGGCCGCGCCCGACGACGTGCCCCAGCGGCTGGAGCAGATCGCCGCCATCGAGGCCTGTCACAGCGTGGCCGGCGATGAGAACTACATCCTCAAGGTCCGGGTCGCCGCGCCGTCGGCCCTGGAAGACCTGCTGCAGGAGATCCGCACCGTGGCCGGGGTGTCGACCCGGACCACGATCGTGCTCAGCACCCCCTACGAGAACCGGCCACCGGCGATCTAGGCCGGGCCGCCCGGCCGTTCAGTCCCGGGGGCGCAGCCCGTCCAGGGTGAGGGACAGCATGCGGTCGGCGTTCTCGGGGGAGTGCTCGGTCGCCACCACCATGCCGTGCACCAGCATCATCACGTCCTTGGTGGTCAGGTCGGGCCGGACCGCGCCCGCGGCCTGGGCCCGCTGCAGCAGCTGGCCCGCGGTCTCCCGCATGATCTGGCTGCAGGTGCTGATCACCTCGGAGTCCCTGCCCTTGGCCTCGATCAGCGCGCTGGCCAGGCCCCGCTTGGTGACCAGGTAGCTGGCCAGGGCCCGTAGCCAGCCCGCGAAGGCCTCCCCGGGGGCCGGGCTGTCGGCCAGCGCCGCGCCCTGGGCGCAGACCACGCTGACCTGGGTGCGGTACACGGCTTCCTGCAGGTCGAGCCGGGTGGGGAAGTGCCGGTAGAGCGTGCCGATGCCGACGCCGGCCCGCTTGGCGATGTCTTCCAGCGGGGCCTCGGCGCCCTTTTCCGCGAACGCCGAAGTCGCCGCGGTCAGCAGGCGCTCATGGCTGCGCCGCGCGTCCGCCCGCATGGGCGGCAGCTCGGCCAGCTTCGCGGCCTGGCTCTCAGTCGTCATGCCTTCGCCACCACAAAATAAGTTGCCAACCGGAGGGTGCCTCCGTATAGTAACCGGAGTAGACCTCCGTTTCTCTGCCGAGTGTACCGCTTGGCCAGCGAAATACACCCGCAGAACCGATCTGACCTCACAACCTGGAGGCGCTGTGTCTTCTTCCCCCGTTGCCCGTCGAGGGGCGTCCCGGCTACCGGGCGCACCCCGCCGCGGCTCCGGCCACCGCGGTCTCGCCCTGGTCATCCTGCTGTGCGCGCAACTGATGGTGATCCTTGACGCCACGGTGGTGAACATCGCGCTGCCGCAGATCCAGCACGGGCTGCACTTCAGCGCGACCAGCCTGTCCTGGGTCATGAACGGGTACACGCTGACCTTCGGCGGCCTGCTGCTGCTCGGCGGCCGGGCCGGTGACATCCTCGGCCGGCGCCGCATGTTCATCGCCGGGATCGCCCTGTTCACGCTGGCCTCGCTGGCCGGCGGCCTGGCCACCTCGGCCGGGCTGCTGCTGGCGGCCCGGGCCGCGCAGGGCGTCGGCGGCGCGCTCGCCTCACCGGCGGTGCTCGCGCTGATCATTGGCAGCTTCTCCGAGGGCCGCGAGCGGACCCGGGCCCTGGCCATCTACACCGCGGTGATCACCGGCGGAGCCTCGCTCGGCCTCGTCCTCGGCGGCGTGATCACCCAGTGGCTGTCCTGGCGCTGGGTCCTGTTCATCAACGTGCCCATCGGCGTGTTCGCCCTGATCGCCGCCCCGCTGTTCGTCACCGAGACCCCGCGCCAGCCCGGCCGCTTCGACCTGGCCGGCGCGCTGACCTCGACCCTGGGCATGGCCTCGCTGGTGTACGCCTTCATCCGCGCCGCCGCCAGCGGCTGGGGTGACAGCGTGGCCGTCGGCGCCTTCGCCGCGGCCGTGGTCCTGCTGGTGGCGTTCGTGCTCAACGAGCGGCGCGCCCCGCAGCCGATCACCCCGCTGCGCCTGTTCACCGACCCGAGCCGGTCCGGGTCCTACCTCGCCCGGCTGCTGCTGGTCGCGGGCATGATGGGGATGTTCTTCTTCCTCACCCAGTTCCTGCAGGACATCCTGGGCTTCAGCCCGCTCCGGGCCGGCATCGCGTTCCTGCCCATGACCGTCATCCTGTTCGGGGTGTCCCGGGTCGTCCCGCGGCTGATGCAGGCGGTGGGTCCGAAGCGGCTGATGATCGCCGGGCTGATCCCGGTCATCGTGGCCCTGGCCTGGCTGTCCCGGGTCTCGCCCGCCACCGGGTACTGGACCGGCGTGTTCGGCCCGATGCTGCTGCTGGGGGCCGGGATGGGTGTCGTGTTCGTGCCGCTGACCACCGCCTCGCTGGCCGGGGTGGCACCGGAGGACTCCGGCGCCGCCTCCAGCATGGTCAACGTCATGCAGCAGGTCGGCGGCGCGGTCGGCCTGGCCGTGCTGGTCGCGGTGTACGGCACCAGCTACCGGGACGCGGCCCGGCATCCGCTGGCGGGCGCCAGCCCGGTGGCCCAGGCACACCACCTGCAGTCGCACGCCACCGCCACCGCGTTCCTGCTGGCCGCGATCTTCGACGTGGTGTCCCTGGCCGTGATTGCCCTGCTGATCCGGTCCCGGGCCCCGATGGCGCCGCCGCCCCGCCCGGCCGAGGCGGAGGAGGAGGCGGCCGTCGCCTGACGGCGCTGACTACCGGGGCCGGCCGGGCCGGGGCGGGCACTGCTCGCCCCGGCCCGGCCGTCGCTGGCTGCGGCCCGCCGCAGACTCCGTCCCGGGGTCAATGGAAGGACGGCTTCACCTGCGATTTAACTGCGATGATCGCGATTTTCCTACCCTGAGTCACTGCACATGCGCGTGGAGCAGGTGACAATAACGTCACTATCAGGCGAAATCGGTATTTTCACTGGCAATCAGGTCAGGTACTGCGTGTTACTGTCATGCCGCACAGGTGTGGCCCGCAGGGGCGGCCATGTCGGGGTGGAAGCCGGGAGGAGCGGGCCCGAGAGAGGCCGGGTCCGGAGAGGCCTCCTCTTTGAGCTTCTGTTCCAGCAGGACCGGCGGTCAGCCGCGGCCGATGTAGGGCATGTTCGTCGCCATGATGGTGAGGAACTCTACATTGGCGTCGGGCGGTAGCGCCGCCATCATCAGAACGGCGTCGGTCACGTGCCGGGTCTCCATCAGCGGCTCGGCACGGACCGATCCGTCCGCCTGCGGCACCCCGGTGGCCATGGCCCCGGTCATGTCGGTGGCCGCGTTACCGATGTCGATCTGCCCGCAGGCGATCTGGTACGGCCGGCCCTCCAGCGAAATGGCCTTGGTCAGGCCGGTGATCGCGTGCTTGCTGGCCGTGTAGCCGACCGCGAACGGCCGCGGCACGTGCGCGGACAGCGAGCCGTTGTTGATGATCCTGCCCCCCGGCGGATCCTGGTCCTTCATGACCCGGAACGCGGCCTGCGCGCACAGGAACGACCCGGTCAGATTGGTCTCGATGGCCTGGTTCCACTGCTCGAGCGGCACGTCCTCGATGGGGCCGCCGCCGCTGAACGAGCCGGCGTTGTTGATCAGCAGGTCGATCCGCCCCCACTGAGCCACGATTCGGTCGAAAAACTCCCGCACGGACTGCCCGGACCGCACGTCGGTGCGCGCGGCCAGCGCGGCCCCGGTCTCGTCGCCAGCCGCGGAGCCCCGCCCGGCTCCGGCCGCTGCGTCCCGGCCTTCCCCGGCCGCGGCCGCCACCAGCCGTGCGGTCTCGTTCAGCGCGTCTTCCCGGCGGCCCGCCAGCGCCACCCGGTACCCGGCCCGGCCCAGGGCCACGGCGATGTCCCGCCCGATCCCGGACCCCGCCCCGGTCACCACCGCCACCCGCTCTGTGCTCACGCGTCCTCCCCTTCGCTGATCACCGTCACCGGGACGGCCGCGCTGTACCGGACCCGGCCGAAGTACATCACCTTGACCATCACCCACCACTGGCTACCGGGCCGGGCGGTGGCTGGGACCCGGCCGCGGAACCGGACCGGCACCCGCTCGCCGGGCCCGGCCGTGACCCCCTGGGTCCACGGGCCGAGCAGCTCCCAGCTGCCGAAGGGCGACACCAGCTGGGCTTCGGCCCGCAGCGGGGAAGCCAGCTGATTGGTCAGCTCCGCCACCAGCTCGGCGTCCGCGCCCGGGGCCAGCCGCAGCGCCGGGGTCAGCACGGCCAGCCCCAGCTCGGCGGCGATGGCGTCGGTGCTGGCCTGCACGGCCGGCAGCACGTCCTCCAGCGGCTGGTACAGATCGGGTTCGCCCGGGCCCCCGGCCTGCACGAACGCCGCGTCCTCGATGACCTGCCCCAGATCGTCGGAGATCTGGGCCGCGACCACGTAGCGCCCGGGCGCGCAGCCGGGCCGGGCCCGCACCCGCACGTCCCAGTCCCGGTAGCCGCGGGCGGGCAGGTCGTACGAGGCCGCCTCCGCCCCGGGCTCGCCGAAGTCCGCGACCAGCTCGGGCGGCACCAGCAGGCGCAGGGTGCCGGAGGCGGCCTGGGTGCCGCAGGCCACGGTGACCCGCAGCCGGGCCTCGGACCCGCCGCCGGAGCCGTCGCCGGGCAGGCCGCTCAGCCGGGGGGAGAGGTGCACCGCGACCGGCAGGTTGCCCGCCGGAGCCGGGCCCTTGCCGTGCAGCCAGTACCGGGAGTACACCGGCTGGGCCGGTTCCAGCAGCCCGGCCAGTGTGCCATCCGGCACCGAGGCCTGGGCCAGCAGGTTGGTCGTGCCCTGGGGGACCGGCGGCTCGCCCTGCAGCCCGGCCGCGGGCGGCACCACCGGCCACACCGCCGCGGTGACCGTGCCGAACGGCGGCAGGTCGACCAGGGCCTCCTCGTCCTCGACGACCAGGGCGGCGCCGTCGGCCTCTTCCAGCAGGTCGGTCAGGCGCGCGGCGGCGATGCCGCCCCGCAGGCGAACCCGGGCCCGGGTCGGCCGGCCTTCGGTCTCCCGCAGCCGTACGGTCAGCCCGTCGGCGGCGGCCGGCAGTCCCGGCCGGCCCTGGGCCAGCGGGTTGCCGCGTGGCTTGAGCGCGCTGAGCTGCACGGCCGGGTGGTCCACCTCGACCAGGCTCACCCCCGGGGCCAGCACGGCCGCAGGCCCGCCGCCCGCACAGGTGACCAGCTCGTGGTTGTAGGCCGCTCCGGCCGGGCCGAGCCCAGCCTCCCGCCAGTCTCCGGGCCCGCTGACCAGCGCGTACTCGAACGTGTGGCTCCAGTGCTGCCAGGCGAAGCTGCCCCCGCCTGGGGCTTCCTGCCGGTCGCCGTCGATCCACACCCCGGCCGGCCACGAGCTGCAGGCCCGCATCAGGGTCAGGGTCAGCGTGCCGTCCGGGCCGACCGCCCCGCTGGGCGTGCCCCGGTTGAGCAGGGCCACCGACCGGCTGGCCAGGGCCGGCTCGGCGGCCGGCCCGTCGATCGCACTGTCGGCCAGATCGGCCGCGGGCACTTCGACCACGCTGTCGCCCAGGTCCTCGATCAGCCCGGCGATCGCCCGGTCCAGCGGGTCGTCGCCGGTGCTGGCTCCGGCGACGACCAGGACCGGCAGGTCGGCGGGTCCGCGCAGGTCAGCGCTGGGCTGCTGGGCTTCGGCCCGGGTCCGGGCGCCCGGCAGCCACAGCCGGGCCGGCCCGCCCGCCTCCACCCGCCCGGCCAGCTCCTTGGCGTACCCGTTGCCCGCCGCGGCCAGCGCGGCGGCGGTGAAGCTGTTGCGGTCCGGCCCGCCCAGCGCGATCCGCACGTCGGGCAGGTTGGAATCGGCGTCCACGGCCCCGTACCGCGGCCCGTCCGCCCGCGAGCAGGTGGCGGTGACCCCCGCCGCGGCCAGCGCCGCCACCAGGGCCCGGACCTGCTCCTGGCCCGCGCGGTCCTGGCTCTGGGCCAGCCCGTCCGGCGTGATCACCTCGGCCACCCCGATGGCCCGGTCCTGCCGGGCGCCGTCCGGCCCGGTCAGCGCCACCCGCGCCGTCGACCCGACCCCGAACCAGTCGTGGGCCGGGTTGTCCAGCGTCCACGAGTGCTCGGCCGTGTCCACGTCCGGGTGCCCGAACGGCCGCCCGATCACCGCCGTCGCCGTCTCGTACACCGGCAGCCCGCCCGGCACGTCGGCCGGGAACCGCACCCGCAGCATCCGGTCCGGCCCGATCGGCCCGTCCACGTGGGTGCGGAACTCCACCCGCCCCTCGCCGTCCCACAAGATGGTCTCCTGCACCACGGCCAGCCCGTCCAGCTCGAAGTCGGCCACCAGCCGCGATCCCAGCGGGCACCGCTGCGCCCGCACCCGGGCCGGGCTGGTCGCCGAGCTGATCCCGGTGCCCTTGGGGGACAGGTGCCAGGGCCCCTCACCCCACTTGGGATGGGCCGGGTACTCGTCGGCCAGCCGCACCTCGTTCCCGGGCCCCCGCAGCACCTCGGTCCCGGTCGCTTTGTCGACAATGCTGCCCAGCGCCCCGCCCCGGGCCGGGTCCGCGGTAACCCGGTACCGCTCGTTCTCGACAACCATCCCAGCCACGTCACCCCACTCACCAGCCCCACCACCCGCACCAGGCACGGCGCGGTAAGCGCGGTAGCCGAGCGCGGGGACGTCGGTGGCGCGGAAGGCCACGGTCAGCTCGGCCAGCGACCCGTCCTGGTGCCGCCGGACCCCGGCGGCCAGGAACGGCACCGGCGCCCCGGACTGGTCGCGCAGGCTGACCTGGCCGGTACCGGGCTCGGCAAAGGCCAGCGTGGCCCGGGCCAGTCCCGACCTCGGCCACGACAGCGTGTTGAACACCGACAGCGTCGTCTCCGCGTCGACGCTGTCGGTGTCCATGGGACCGGCCAGCGGCGAAGCCGGGCCGGAGGCGCCGGCCAGGTGGCGGATCGCGGCCCGGCGGGCCGCGGCCCCGCGCTCCCAGGCCTCCCGCCAGCCCGCGACCAGGTCCAGGTACACCTGGTCGCCCTCGGTGCCGGTGATCGCGTCGTGGTGGGCGCCGTAGGCCAGCTGACGCCAGGCCTTGTCCAGCGACTCGGCTGGGTAGGGCGCGCCCGCCAGCCAGGCCAGCGTGGCCAGCCGCTCGCCGTCCAGCAGTGCCACCTCGGCCGCCCGCTGAGCCTGCTTGGTGTCGATGTAGGACACGTCCTTGCCGGTGTACAGCGGGTTCATGTCCCGGGTCTGCGGGGTGATCCAGGTGCTGCCGCCCTGGGCTTCGTCCCGGACCGCGGCGAAGAAGTCGGCCGGCACCGCGGTCACGAATCGCGGCCACACGTAGCGGGTGCTCCAGTCACGGTGGATCTCGGTCACCCAGTGCGGCGGGATGACGTGGTCCGAGCCCACCGGGAGCAGCACGTTGCGGGTGGCCGCCACCGCGGCCAGCGACCGGAACTGGTTCAGCGCCTCGGCCTCGGCCGCGCCCAGGTCGGGCAGCCCGTGGATGGACCAGCCCGCGCCGTAGTGGTTGGCCATGTAGGCGGTGAGCAGGCCGGTGCCGTCGGGTGACATCCACTCGAACTCGCTGGCGAATTGCATCCGCGGGTTGCCGCCCTCGACGCCCGACGGCCCCCACTGGTGGAACGGCCCCCGGGCCCACGCCGACGAGCTCAGCCCGGCCGCCGCCATCAGCCCTGGGAATCCGGGGTCGTGCCCGAACGCGTCCAGCATCCACGCCGACCGCGGGTCGGCCCCGAGCACGTCCCGCTGGAACCCCATCCCGTACACGGCGTTGCGCACCGTGGATTCGGCCCCGGTCAGGTTGGTGTTCGGCTCGTTGTAGGTCCCGCCGACGATCTCGATCCGGCCCTCGGCGATGAACCGGCGCACGTCGGCCCGGTCCTCCGGGTAGGCGTCGAAGTGCGGCTTGAGGTAGTCCAGTTCGGCCAGCACGAACTTGTAGTCGTGGTCGCTGCGGGCCTTCTCCAGATGCAGCCGGACCAGCTCGAAGGCGGTCCGGACGTCCGGCAGCGACCCGTCCTGGTCCGGCAGCAGCAGCCGCGACTCGGTGAACTGGCCCTGGGTGCCCCACCACACCGGGTCGTAGTGGAAGTGGCTGACCATCCACATGGTCCAGCCCGGCTCCGCCGCCGTCACCTGCGCCCGCAGCTCGGTCCGCTGCGGCGCCCCGCCGCCCTGGGCTCCAGGCCCCGGCGCCGCCTCGGCCACCACCGTGGCCGGCCGCGCCACCCCCGGCTGATAGGGCGCGGCGACCTCCACCGCCACCTCGGCCACCACCGTCTCACCCGGCGGCCCGGCCACCACACGCGACGGCGCCGGGGTGGTCACCCCGGCGCCGTCCACGCGAACGCTCACGTCTCTTCCCGCGTCAGCAGCATCACCGGCCAGGCTGACCCGGACGACCTGCAACGGCCGGCGCGCACTACCAGTGAACAGTTCCGTTGAGGTGACGCCGGTGATCCGCATCTCCTCATCGTCCCACCCGCGCCCGTCCCCAAACCGCCCTGGGCTCGGGGAACCAGCCTTCGAAAGAAATGTTTCCATGAGGTTGTGGAAAGACGTCTTTCGAGAGTAACGTTTCGAAACATGAGTTCCGAAGAGAAGCCGGCCGCCGGCGCAGCGGGTACGCGGGCTGACGCCAGCCCCGCGCGCGGGAAGGCACGCGAGCCCGGCGGGTCCCGTGGGGCCGGGGAGCCGGGCGGGGCGGGGGAGCGTCGCACGCTGCCGGAGCCGAGCGAGCGGCGGAAGCGGCAATACCGGGTCAATGATCCGGCGGTGATGCGGGCGCTGGCGCACCCGTTGCGGTGGGCGTTGCTGGAGGCGCTGACGCACGCGGGCACGCTGACCGCCACCCAGGCGGGCGACATGCTGGGGGAGACTCCGGCCAACTGCGCCTTTCACCTCAGGACGCTGGCCCGGTACGGGCTGGTCGAGGAGGCGGGCGGAGGTAAAGGCCGGGAGCGCCCGTGGCGCCGGACCTCTCCCGGCTTCACCATGGAGCTGGCCAGCGAGGACCCGCAGACGGCCGCCGCCGCCGGAGCGCTGAACGACTTCTGGGTCAACGCGACCATGGACCGGGCCCGGGCGGCCATGCTGAGCCTGCCGGGCTGGCCGGCCGAATGGCAAAAGGTGATGGGCTCCTCGCAGAGTCTTCGCTACGTGACCCTGGCCGAAGCCGAGGAACTGCAAGCCGAACTGCTGGCCGTGGTAGACCGCTTCGGCGAGCGGAACGACGACCCGTCCACCCGCCCCCCGGACGCGCTGCCGGTGGAGTACCTGCTCCTGGCCTACCCGCTACGCGATCTGCTCGGCAAGCTCACTCCGCCACCCGACCCATCCGATTCATCCGACTGAGCCGCTGCTACCGAAAGGAGCATGTCATGCATCCGGATTACGCCCGTGGCTACTACAGCCTGAGCCGCCCGCCCACCGTCACCGAACTGCGGCGGCAGGAACACGCGGCCGGGATCCGCGCTGACCGGCTGAACCGGAAGCACGGATCCCGGCGATGGAAGCTGAGCTGGACGATGCTGTCGCCGCGCGACGTGGCCGCCGGCTCGCGTCAGGGCCGGTCGACCTGGGCCATCATCATCTCCGCCAGCCGGCCAAGCTGAGCCGCGGCCGCCGGGCCACCCCGGTCAGCGCGACCAGGGCCCCGAGCACGGAGACCCCGGTGATCACGGCCAGGGCTGGCCGGTAGGCGCCCAGCGTGGCCTGGGTGCTGGTCACCTGGCTGGCCCCGCCCGCGTCGATCACCGCGGTCACCACGGCCAGGACCACGGCCCCGCCGACCTGGAACGAGGTCTGGAACAAGCTGGCGGCCAGGCCCTGCTCCTGGTCGGCCACCCCGCTGGTCGCGGCCAGGCTGAGCGCCGAGAAGCCCAGCCCGAATGCGATCCCCACCCCGATCACCGCGGGCAGGATGACGCCCAGGTAGTCGGTCTGGGTCCCGACCCGCAGGAACGAGACGTAGCCGGCGACCAGGCAGGCGAACGCGATCAGCGTGATCGGCCCCGGGCCGAACCTGCTGATGACCTGGCCCATCCGGGTGGACAGCACGGCCACCACCACCCCGGCGGGCAGGAAGGCCAGCGCGGTCGACATGGCCGACCAGCCCATCAGGCTCTGCAGGTACTGGGTGAGCAGGAACTGGAAGGCGATATACGAGCCGAACAGGGTCAGCGCGCCCAGGTTGGCCCGGGTCAGCGCGCCGGACCGGAAGATGCCCAGCCGGACCAGCGGGTCGTGGCTGCGGTGCTCGATCAGCACGAACCCGGCCAGCAGCACGGCCACCACCGCGAACGAGCCGATGGTCCGGGCCGAGGCCCAGCCCGCCGCCTGCGCACTGACCACGGTGTAGACCAGCAGCAGCATGGCCGCGGTCACGGCCAGGCCACCGGGCACGTCGAACCGCCGGCCCTCGCGGCCGCCCTCGTGGCCGCGGGGGATCAGCGGGATCGCGGCCAGCAGGATGAGCAGGGCGATCGGCGCGGGCAGCAGCAGCGTCCACCGCCAGCTCACCTCGGTGAGCACGCCGGACAGCACCAGGCCCAGGGAGAAGCCGCTGGCCCCGAAGGCCGAGTAGATGCTGATGGCCCGGTTCCGCATCGGGCCCTCCGGGAACGTCGTGGTGAGCAAGGACAGGCCGGCCGGGGCGGTGACCGCGGCCGCCATGCCCTTGACGAACCGGGCCGCGATCAGCAGGCCCGCCCCGCTGACCAGCCCGCCCAGCACGGAGGCGGCCGCGAACAGGCCCAGCGCGACCAGGAACACCCGGCGGCGGCCGAGCAGGTCGGCGGCCCGGCCCCCGAGCAGCAGCAGGCCGCCGTAACCGAGCACGTACGCGCTCACGATCCACTGCAGCGATGAGGTGTTCAGGTGCAGGTCGGTCCGGATGACCGGGAGCGCGACACCGATCATCGACACGTCCAGCGCGTCCAGGAACAAGGCCCCGCACAGCACGAACAGGATGGCCCACAGCCGCGGGCTCCACGGTTGCCCGGCGGGCCGGGCGGGAGGATGGGGAGGAGCGGCAAGCGCCGGCGCGGGCGCCGAAGGGGATGTCTCCATGGCCGCCACAATATGCATGTACATGCACTAGATGCAAGCGCAATTAATGTGCTTGCAAATTATGTGCGGCACAGTTATGCTGCCCCCGTGAGCGTTAGCGACTCCGGCCCCGGGCCGGAGCAGATGGTGAGCGTCTGGCGGGCCATCGCCGCCAGCCACGCCGCCGTGTGCTCGGCGCTCGAGCGCGAGCTGGGGGAGCGGCACGGCCTCGGGGTCAGCGACTTCGAGGTGCTGGAGCGGCTGGCCGAGAGCACGGACCACCAGTACCGCGCCCAGGAGCTCGCCGACGCGGTGCACCTGAGCCAGAGCGCGCTGTCCCGGCTGATCAGCCGGCTGGAAAAGACCGGGCTGGTCGAGCGCTGCCTGTGCGGCGAGGACCGGCGCGGCATCTACGTGACGCTGACCGAGGCGGGCCGCCAGCGGCACGCCGAGGCGGCCCCCACGCACCGCGACGTGATCATCGGCGTGCTGGGCGGCCAGCCCAACGTCCGGTGCGCCATGACCGGGGACGCCACCGGCTGGCACGCGCCCGGCCCCAGCGAACTGGACGGCGACCAGGCCGGCCGGGACATCACCGTCCTGGCCCACGTCGTGGCCGACCGCTAAGGTCATCGCCATGGCCGGACCACCCGCCACCCTCCGGGACGTCGCCGCCGCGGCCAAGGTCCACCCGGCCACGGCCTCCCGCGCGCTCAATCCCGAGACCCGCATCCTGGTCAGCGAGGAGACAGCGCGGCGGGTGAGTGAGGCCGCGGCCGCGCTCGGCTACCGGCCCAACCCGGTGGCCCGCAGCCTGCGCACCCGCCGGTCCCACACGATCGGCGTGCTCATCCCCGACCTGAACAACCCGCTGTTCCCGCCGATGATCCGCGGCCTGGAGGACCGGCTGGCCACCGCGGGTTACGTGGCCCTGCTCGGCAATACCGACGGCGACACCGGACGCGAGCAGACAATCTTCGAGCAGATGCGGGCCCGGCACGTGGACGGGTTCGTGCTGGCCACCGCGCAGGCGGCCGACCCGGTGCTGGCCGAGGCGGCCAGCGCGGACCTGCCGGTGGTGCTGATGAACCGGCTCGACCCCGAGCATGACTTCTCCTCGGTCTCGGTGGACAACGAGCAGGGCATGCGGATGTCGGTCGCGCACCTGGCCGGGCTGGGGCACACCAGGATCGCGCACATCGCCGGCCCGCAGCAGATGACCACCGGCGAGGGCCGCCGCCGCGGCTACTTCGCGGGGCTGAAGGCCGCCTGCCTGGCCGCCGCCGACGACGACCTGATCGTCTCGGCGGCGGCGTTCACGGTCGAGGAGGGCACCCGCTGCTGCCGGGAACTGCTCGGCCGCGGCGCCGACTTCACCGCGGTCGCGGTGGCCAACGACATGCTGGCCGTGGGCTGCTACGCCGCGCTGGACGAGGCCGGGCTCAGCTGCCCGGAGGACCTGTCCCTGGTCGGGTTCAACGACATGCCGTTCGTGGACCGGCTGCGGCCGGCCCTGACCACGATCAGGTTCCCGCACTACCAGCTGGGGACCGAGGCCGCCCAGCTGCTGCTGGAGCGGGTGGAGGGCCACGACGCCCCGGTCAAGATCCTCTACATGGCACCCGAACTGGTGGTCCGGGCCTCCACCGCCCCGCCGCCCAGCCGCAAGGCCGCCAGCTAGCGAGCTGCTGCGCGGCTAGCCGGCCAGGTGCTGACGGAGGAAGTCCACGGTCTGGGCCCAGGCCTGCCCGGCCTGGTCCTGGTCGTAGGTGCCGAGCAGGTTCTCGTCGTTGAAGAAGGCGTGACCCGCGTCGTAGACCTGCACGTCGACGGGGCCGCTGATCCGGCCCAGCACCGCGCGGGCCTGGTCGGCCGGGGTGAAGGCGTCCCGGCCGCCCACGATGCCCAGGACCGGGGCGCTGACCGCCGAGAAGTCCTCGCCGCCGGAGAACGTGCCGTAGAACACGGCCACCGCCCCGACCTGGCCGCCGGCCTGGGCGGCCAGGTTGAGCGCGAACAGCCCGCCCATGCAGAACCCGACCACCCCTATCGCCGGACTGGTCACCGGGTCCTGGCTGAGCAGGTACTCCACCGCGCCGGCCAGCTCGGTGACCGCCTTCTCCGGCGGCAGGTCGTTCATGAGCGCGCTGGCTTCTTCGGCATCGTGGGTGGTCCGCCCGCCGTACAGGTCCGGGGCCAGGGCCACGAACCCCTCGCGGGCGAACCGGTTGGTGACGTCGGCGATGTGGTCGGTCAGGCCCCACCACTCCTGGATCACGATCAGGCCCGGCCCGCTTCCGCTGTCCGGCACGGCCAGGTAACCGTGGGCGGTGCCGCCGTTACTGGGGAAGGTGACGTTCTGGTACGGCGTCTGATCCGTCATTGCCTCGCCTCGTTTCCGCAGGTTTCCGGCTCTGAGTAGCTACTGGCCCGGGGAGCCCAGCGCACGCAGCGGCGGGCCCGTCAGCCGGTAGGTGTCCCACTCGTCCAT
Organism: Streptosporangiaceae bacterium; assembly: GCA_036495425.1. Taxonomy (GTDB): domain Bacteria; phylum Actinomycetota; class Actinomycetes; order Streptosporangiales; family Streptosporangiaceae; genus Bog-532. The sequence goes on from DASXMW010000216.1 coordinate 27,866, forward strand.
GGGCTGCGCGCCGAGCGACCGGTAGAAGTCGATGGACGGCCGGTTCCAGTCCAGGACCACCCATTCCAGCCGCTGATAGCCGCGTTCGACGCACACCCGGGCCAGCTCGGTGAGCAGGGCCTTGCCGTAGCCGGACCCGCGCATCGATTCGTCGACAAAGAGATCTTCCAGGTAGATCCCGTGATGACCGGTCCAGGTCGAGTAGCTGAGGAACCACAGCGCGAACCCCACCACCCGGCCTTCGTGGTCGGCCACGTGCGCGAACACGGCGGGCTGGGCCCCGAACAGTGCCTGCCGCAGATCGTCCTCGGTCCCGGTGACGCTGGGCAGTGACCGCTCGTACTCGGCCAGGGCCCGGATCAGCCGGTAGATCTCTGGCACGTCATCCACCCGGGCCGCTCTGATCATAGAGATCAACCTACCGAGAGAGCGGGTGCCTACTTCTTGCGGGCCAGGGTGAGGCCGTCGCCGAGGGGGAGCATGACGACGTCGACCCGGTCGTCGGCGGCGGCGTGGTCGTTGAAGTCGCGGACCGCCTGCACCAGTTCGCTCTCGTTGCCCGCGTCGATGACCCGGCCGTGCGAGAACGTGTTGTCGACCAGGATGACGCCGCCCGGGCGGACCCGGGGCACGACCTCGTTCCAGTAGGCCAGGTAGCCGGGCGCGTCGATGAACGCGATGTCGAACTGCGGGTCGGACGGCAGGGCCCGCACCGTGTCCAGCGCCGGGCCGAGCCGCAGCTCGATCTTATGGGTCAGGCCGGCCCGGTCCCAGTACTTGCGGGCCACCGAGGTCCATTCCTCGCTGATGTCGCAGCACAGCAGCCGGCCGTCGGCGGGCAGGCCGCGGGCCAGGCAGATCGACGAATAGCCCGTGAACGTGCCGATCTCCAGGCCGCGGCGGGCCCCGATGAACTGGGCCATCATGGTCATGAACTGGCCCTGCTCGGGCGCGATGGCCAGCGAGCGCTCGTTCGGGAACCACTCCGCGGTCTCGTGCGCGAGCTCACGCAGGATCTGGTCTGGCGGCGTGCTGTGCGCGCACAGGTACGCGTTCAGGTGCAGGCCGATGTGCTCACTTCGCTGCGACACACGCCATAACTTAGCTGACCTTGCCGGACTGTACGATGTCCGGCGGTGAGCCGGCGCTCCGTGATGCGCCATGTGCTGGCCGGGCAGCGGGCCCAGATCGCCCGCCTGGTGCAGGGCGGCTACCAGGTGGTGTTCCGCCGGGGGGCGTACCTGGTGCTGCACCGGCCCCTGGACCAGCTGGTGCACCAGCAGCGCCGGGACGGAAGTAGATAGAAAACGCAGAGCGTTCCGTGACCGAAGCGAGCCATCGGCGGCCCGCCGCCCACTCCGGGGTGCACTAGCCTGGGGCCCATGGCGACGCAGGGGACAGCCCCATTGGTCAGCGCGGCGGCGGCACACATCCCCAGCCCGGCGGTCAGCGGGTTCCACATCGGGCCGCTGTACATCCACTTCTACGCGGTGATGTACCTGGTCGGCATCGCGGCCGCCATCTACATCACCCGGCGCCGGTGGATGCGCGCGGGCGGTGACCCGGAACTGATATACGACGTCGCCATGTGGAGCGTGCCGGCCGGCATCATCGGCGGCCGCATCTACTTCGACATCACCACCCCGGCCTACATCCCGCACGTCTGGTACGGCGTGCTCGCGGTGTGGGACGGCGGGCTGGGCATCTGGGGCGCGATCCCGGTCGCGGTGCTGGTCGGTGGCTGGCGCATCCGCCGATTCGGCGGCAGCTTCATCATGGCCATGGACGCGGTGGCGCCCGCCCTGCTGGTGGCCCAGGGCCTGGGCCGGATCGGCAACTACTTCAACAAGGAGCTGTTCGGCGGGCCGACCAGCCTGCCGTGGGGGCTGGCCATCCCGCCCGGCTTCCGCCCGGCCGGGTACGCCCAGTTCGGGTTCTTCCATCCCACGTTCCTGTACGAGCTGATCTGGGACTTCGCCCTGGCCGCGTTCCTGGTCTGGCTGGGTCACCACCGGAAGATCTTCGCCCCGGGCCTGTTCGCGCTGTACGTGGCGGGCTATTCAGCGTTCCGCATCTTCGAGGAGTCGCTGCGGGTCGACCCGTCCCAGCACTTCCTGGGCCTGCGGCTGAACATGTACGTGGCCATCGGGCTGACCCTGGTCGGGCTGGCCTGGTTCGTGTTCATCCAGCGCCGGGGTCACCGGCGGGCCGCGGCGGGACTGCCCGCGCCGGAACTGGCCGCGGGCAACGCCCAGCCCGGCTACCTGGCCCGGGACAGCCAGGCCGACGGCGTCCTGAGCGAGGCCGGCGCGGCCGCCGACGACCCCGAAGCCGAGCCCGCGGCCGGCACCGCCGACCCGGCCGCCGGCCCCGAAACGCCGGCCGCCGGGAAATCCTCCTCCGACTAGCGTCGACCGGGGCTGGCCAAACCCCCGGAACTGGGTTCAGCTGGATTCGAACGCATCCGCTGACGGCCCGAGGGGGGAGCCCGGATGTCATCGACTGACCCGGCCGCGACCGGTACGCCACTGACTCAGCACGCGGTACTCGACGAGCTGGAGTTCCTGGCCACGGTCGAGCACGCCCTCATCGTCGAGTGCCTGACGGTGAGCTACGCGCTCGGTTACGACCTGGACCCCGGCGAAGGCGGCCCGGCACCAGGCCCGGCCGCTGACGCGGCCAGCGCGGCCTCCATCCAGGCGCAGGTCCACGAGATGGCCCACTTCAGGGACATCAGCAACGCGCTCGTCGCGGCCGGCCGCACCGCTCGGCTGGACCGGGCGGCCCGGCTGCCCGACGATCCGGCTAGGGCCATTTCACTGGATCCGCCGGACCTGGCCGAGCTCCGGCAGCTCATCACGCGCGAACAGGCCATCGCCGCCGCCGTCGACGCGCGGTACGTGAAGCTGGCCCCGGCCGTTACCTCGGCGCCGGTGTTCACCGACGACCCCGGTCCCGGCGGCGCCACCAGCCTCGGCGGCCTCCTCGGCGACATGCGGGCCGTGATCATCGATCACGGCCCGGTGCACGCGGCCATGTTCGCGAACATGATCGCCTCCCTGTCCGGCCTGGCGCCGGAGGACTACCTGCGGGCGACCCGCCGCGACACGGCGGACTCGTTCGAGCAGCGCCTGCTGGACGTCAGCGACCGCGCCTACGGGGTGGTCCTGGGCGTGCTGAGGGACCAGTTCGGGCCACCGCCCGGCCCCGGTTCAGAAGCTGTCCCCTCGATGCAGACCCTCGATGACATCAACCGTCTCCTGGCCCAGCGCGGCCTGCTGCCGCCGTTCACTTCGTCCTGAGCAGACCCGTCACAATTTCGTGCCCGACGTCGTCATACAGCTGAGAGCCAAATCAGCGAGGAGATGACGATGGAAGCTCGTCTGAACATGTTCGGCAGCCCGCAGGCCATGAAGTTCATCAAGCACTTCAACGCGGCCACGGCGGCCATGAGCGACCTGGGCCTGCCCGCGGCGACCCAGGAGCTGGTGAAGCTGCGGGCCAGCCAGATTAACGGCTGCGGCATGTGCACCGACATGCACTACAAGGACGCCGTCGCCGCCGGGGAGGACCCGCAGCGGCTGAACCTGGTCGCGGCCTGGCGTGAGGCCACCGTATTCACCGAGGCCGAGCGGGCCGCGCTGGAACTGGCCGAGCAGGGCACCCGGATCGCCGACGCGGCCGGCGGGGTGAACGACGAGGTGTGGGCCAGCGCGGCCAAGCACTACGACGACGATCAGCTGCTGGCGCTGGTGGTGACGATCGCGGTGATCAACACCTACAACCGGCTGAACGTCATCCTGCAGGTGCCCGCGGGCGACTACCAGCCCGGCCAGTTCGGCTGAGCACCAAGCCGGGCCGTGGCCCCCGCCCGGGACGGCGAAGGGCCACCCCGGGCGGGCGGCGGCCGGGCGATTCAGGCCGGGACGGTCGCGGCCTGGGCGCCGGACGCGGCCGCCCGGACCCGCCACCAGTCCTGCCCCTGCTCGGGCAGCATGTAGATCGGGTCGTAGTACGGGTACTCGCGGCCGATGGCCAGCTCGTCCTCGGCCTCGACGGCGGTGCGGTAGTTCTTGGTCCAGTACGAGATGCCCCGCTCGCTGTCGTACCGGGACACCTGGTGCACCCACCGCTTGCCCACGTAGGGCACGTCGCAGACCACCCGCGGGGTGGCGAAGCCGGGCAGGTAGCCCATGATCTGGTGCTGCAGTTCCTGGGCCTCAGCCACGGACAGCCGCCAGTGCTCGCTGCCCGGGATCATGTCGCACATGTAGAAGTAGTAGGGCATGATCTTGGCCTCGTCGAGCAGGGCGAAGCACAGGTCGAGCAGGGCGGGCACGCTGTCGTTGGTCCCGCGCAGCAGCACGCCCTGGTTGCGGACGTCCCGGATGCCGGTGTCGAGCATGGCCCGCGCCGCCTTGGCCACCAGCGGGGTCACCGACTGGGCCGCGTTCACGTGGGTGTGGATGGCGATGCTGGCCCCGCGCCCGGCCGCCGTGGCGGCCAGCCGGGACATGCCCGCCCGCACCTCGTCCGACAGCCAGTGCTGGGGCAGCCCCATCAGGGCCTTGCTGGCCAGCCGGATGTCGCGGATCGAGTCGATCTCCAGCAGCGAGGCGACGAACTCCTCCAGCCGCGGCCAGGGCAGGTTGGCCACGTCACCGCCGGACACCACCACGTCCCGCACGCCCGGGGTGCGGCGCAGGTAATCGATCATGGCGCCGAGCCGGTCGGGCCGGGTCAGGGTGAACTTGTGCTTGTCCGCGGTCGGCGTGGGGTTGCCGACCAGGTCCATGCGGGTGCAGTGCCCGCAGTACTGCGGGCAGGTGGGCAGCACCTCGGCCAGCACCTTGGTCGGGTAGCGGTGGGTCAGCCCCTCCACGGCCCACATCTCGGCCTCGTGCAGCGAGTCGCGCTGCGCGTACGGGTGCGAGGGCCAGTCGGTCCGCCGGTCGCTGAACACCGGGATCATGTAGCGGCGCACCGGGTCGGCGTAGAAGGCGTCGGTGAAGCCAGGGTCAGAAGCAGCCACGGTGGGCGCCATGGTGTTGAGCATCTGCGGCGGGACCAGCATGGACATGGTGGCCCGGGACCGCTGGTCCTGGTCCAGATCGGCGAAGAACGTCTCGGCCAGGCCGTCGCCCATGACCTGGCGCAGCTGGCGCGCGTTCTTCACGCAGTGCGAGCGCTGCCACTGCACGGACTCCCACTCGGCGGTGGTGACGTCGGCCCAGCCCGGGAAGCGCCGCCAGTCCGGCTCGGTCAGCTCCCGTCGCTGGTACACATACGGCTGGTCGATCACGCGGGCCTCCCCGATGCCAGATTCTGCGGATAATCCTCTCCAGACCCCACTTTAGATGAAGAAATTCCGGGATTGAACCACCAGGACGAGAGAATTTACTGTTACATACGCCACGCATGCCGTGTCGCACACGCGGGTGCGGCCGGGGCTGGCGCGAGCAGGACAGCGACGTGACGAGCCGCTAGTGATGCGGCCGCGACCGGCACGGCGGTGGTCCTGGAGGCCGTAACAGTTCGGCCGCAAATCCCGGCCGGAACCGGCCGTGACCAGCGCCGGGAAGCCCGCCGCCGGGTGGCCAGTGCCCTGTCCGGAGGGTGCCGGCTTGGTGACGTTCCGGGGGGTTGACATCGATGGGAAGCGCGGTAAGTTTCTGCCCACGGTCCAGACCCGGGCGGGCTGGCCGGAGTGGGCAGGCCCGCCATGATCTGGCTCGCATCGGGGCGGGGGACGCTTGCAGCCAGCCGTTTTTCTGCCCGATGCGGTGACGGGGCTGTCAGACAGCACCTGCTGGACGGGGGGTTGGGCTTGGGAAAGGATCCGGGCGCCCAGTAGACAACGGAGGCCGAGCTCGTTGCCGGCGGGACGGCCCCCGGTCCGAAGGTGCCGCCCGGATCCTTTTCCTCCCCCCAGAAGCGGGTACAACCCCTGTAAGGGGCTACTCAGTCCCAATCGGGCATAGACGCCCCAGGCCGGCATCGTGGCCGCCGTCCCGCCCGCACGGAGCCCGGGGAACCCTCAGCTTGGCGCGGGCGTTGGACAAGCCTCAGGCCGATATCCTGGTCGGCCTACACCAGCGGACCTTTGAGCCAGGCGAAGGGCAGGGAGCGTGGCAGAGCCCACTTCACCCATCGAGCGTGTTGCCGTCGTCATGCCGACGTACGAGGAGCGGCAGAATCTGGAGTCGATCTCCAGCCGGCTGCGCGCCGCGGTGCCCCACGCCGACCTGCTGGTGGTCGACGACAACAGCCCGGACGGCACGGGTGACCTGGCCGACAAGCTGTCCGAGGCCGATCCGCACATCCAGGTGCTGCACCGGACGGACAAGGCCGGGCTCGGGCCCGCCTACATCGCCGGTTTCCGCTGGGCCCTGGAGCGCGGGTACGACGCCGTGGTGGAGATGGACGCGGACGGCTCCCATCAGCCCGAGCAGCTGCCGCAGCTGCTGGCCGCCCTGGACGGCGCGGACGGGGTGATCGGGTCCCGCTGGGTGCCGGGCGGGCAGCTGCTGAACTGGCCGCGGTCGCGCGAGGTGCTGTCCCGCGGCGCCAACGTCTACACCCGGCTCATGCTGGGCCTGCACATCAAGGACGCGACCGGCGGCTACCGGGCCTACCGGGCCTCGGCCCTGCGGGCGATCAGCCTGGACACGGTGGAGTCAGCCGGGTACTGCTTCCAGATCGACCTGACCCTGCGCCTGGTGCGGGCGGGCCTGCGCATCGTGGAGGTCCCGATCACGTTCGTGGAGCGGGAACGGGGCGCGAGCAAGATGAGCCGCGCAATCATCGGGGAAGCGTTCCTGCGGGTGGCCCAGTGGGGCTTGGCCAGCCGGCTGGGCCGGCGCCGTAACTGACCTGGCCCGGTGATGGCTGGGGCAGGCGTCAACGGGCCGCCTGCCCAGCTCCTCGTCTCGTCCGGTTCGTGCTCTCTCAGGCGCTCTTGCGCTGACGGGTGCGACGGGTGTCGTTCTCGGACGCGGCCGGGGCGCCACGGCGGCCCCGGATGACCTCGAGCCGTTCCGCCAGCACCGCTTCGAGATCGTCAACAGTGCGCCGCTCGAGCAGCATGTCCCAGTGACTGCGCGGCGGCTTGACCTTCTTCGGAGCAGGTGACTCGCCCGTCGCCGCGAAGGCGACAGCACCACAGACCCGGCACTCCCAAGTTGCGGGGAGTTCCGCCTCTGCAGCGAAGGGCACGGTAAAGTGGTGGCCCTTGGGGCAGTCGAAAGCGACCTCCTGCCGTGGGGCGAGGTCGGTGTTGCGATCGTTCTCGTAGCTCGTGGATCCGAGCCGAGTACCGCGTAGTGCGCGTTCGGCCATTAGGGTGGTGCCTCCCAAGCGCTCAGCCGTCTTGGTTTCTCAACGCCGAATACGCGGACAAGATTCCCGGTTACGCTCCGGTCCAACCCTGTTGGCGCGCCGGAAAAGAACGGGGAGCGCTTACCCGGGGCGAAAACGCCCTTTTCAGGGCCGACGGGCCCCGCCCGGCACCCCACCCGGGGCCCGGCCGCGACAGGGGCTAGTTCTGGTTCCACAGACCCCGTTCGGTGAGCACCTCACGCAGCAGCACGATCTGGTCGGTCATGATACCGTCGGCGCCCAGATCCAGGGCCCGCTCCATCTCGGCCCGCCGGTTCAGGGTCCACACGTGCACCTGGAGCCCGGCGTCGTGGGCCGTGCGCACGAACGACGGGGTGGCGATCTGCAGCGGCACCTGGGCGCAGTGCACGCCGGTGCGGGCCAGCTTGGCCGCGAGCGCGTCGCCGAACCGGGGCAGGCCGCCGGTCATCCGCAGCGCGGCCACCCCGGCCGGGGACAGCGCCATGCACACCGGCCGGTCCAGCAGGACCCGGGCCGCGTGCAGGCGCCGGGCCGAGAATGAGGTCACGCACACCCGGTCCCAGGCCCGGGTCCGGCGCAGCACCTCCATCATCGGGTGGATGGCGGGCACGTCCTTCAGGTCCACGTTGAACCGCAGGTCCGGCCAGGCCATGATCAGGTCCTCGATGAGCGGGATCTCCTCGGTGCCGTTGATCCGGGCCGCGGCCACCTCCCGGTAGGGCAGGCGGCTGATCCGGCCCTTCCGGTCGGTCACCCGGTCCAGGGTGCGGTCGTGGAAGGCCAGCAGGATCCCGTCCTGGGTGGCCCGGGTGTCGGTCTCCAGGTGCGTGTAACCCAGGGAGACGGCGTGCTCGAAGGCGGCCCAGGAATTCTCCGGCTGATGCGCAGCACCGCCGCGATGAGCGAAGGCGATGGGAAGCGCGCGGTCGAGGTAGGCGACGGGGCGGCGTTGTTTAACGTCTGCTCGCAGCACAGCCCCCAGTATCAGCGGCTCGTGAGTACCGTAGGTAAACAGCGTAGTTCATCTCGCTGAGCTTTAGGTGTCGGGACCTGGGAGCCGGGCGTCCGGGGTCAGGTGTCCGCTGGCCTTGTCTTTTCCCACTCCCGGCGCCGGGTGTCGGCCAGCGCGATGGCGGCGGCCACGGCTACGTTCAGTGAACCCACCCGGCCGACCTGGGGAATGTAGGCGGCGCTGTCCACCACGTCCAGCAGGGCCGGGGAGCAGCCGTGGTCCTCGTTGCCGATGGCCAGGCACACGTCCCCGTCCAGCGGCGCGTCGAACAGCGGCACGGCCCCGGCGGCCAGCTCGACCGCCACCACCCGCAGGCCCGCCGCGGACGCGGCCCGGGCCGCCTGGGCCGGGGCGTCGATCCGCTCCCAGGACAGGAACCGCTCGGTGCCGAGCGCGGTCTTGCGCACCGACGGGTGGTCCAGCGGCGCGCTGTTGCCGCACAGCCAGACCTGCTCGACCCCGAACGCGGCCGCCGAGCGGACGATCGAGCCCACGTTGAACGGCTGGGTGACCGAGTCCAGCAGCAGGGCCACCCGGGCCTGGGTGCCGCGACGCCAGGTCCGGTTGAGCCGCTTGACGTCGGTCGGCCGCAGCTGCCGGAACCGGTGCTCGGGATCGGTCATCGGGCGTCCTCCGGCGGGTCGGCAACCGGGCCCTCCGGCGGCCGGGTGATGTGCAGGACCCGGTAGCCGCCCCGGGCCGCGGCCCGGTCCACGGCCCAGCCCTGCTCCTGCAGCCACCGGTGCAGCGAGTCCGCGCCCAGGTGCCGCTGCACCACGGCCCAGGCCGCCGCGCCCGGGGCCAGCCGGGGCAGCCAGCTGGCCAGCAGCTCGTGCAGGGCCTGCTTGCCGATGCGGATGGGCGGGTTCGACCAGATCCCGGCGAACGTGGCGGGCAGGGCCGGGTCGTCCGGGAGCGAGCAGCGCACGTTGCCCAGCCCGGCCTGCTCGGCGTTGCGGGCGCACAGGTCCAGGGCCCGCTGGTTCACGTCCACCGCCCACACGGTCGCCGCCGGGGCCCGGGCCGCCAGCACCAGCGCGATCGGCCCGTATCCGGCGCCCAGATCGAGCAGGTCGCCGGTGGCCGGGGGCGTGGCCGCCTCGTCCAGCAGCAGCCGGGTGCCCGCGTCCAGCCGGGTGGGGGAGAACACCCCGGAGTCGGTGTCCAGTTCCAGGTGCACGTCGCGCAGCAGTACGTGCACCGTTCCGGGCCGGTGCGCGGTCCCGGGCTGAGCCGAAAAGTAGTGGTCGGCCAATTAACGGTCAGACTGTGCGGGCTGGCCGGCCGCCTGCGGGGCGGCGGGGCCCGCGGCTGCGGCCTCGGCGGCCAGGGCCGGGTTGATGTAACGCCGGGTCATCCAGCGCTCGACCACGAACGTGAGCACGGGAATGGTGCCCGCCAGCAGCACGACCAGGCTCTTGTCCGGGCGCAGCCGCAGCCTCCAGACCAGGTGGGCCGCGGTGACCAGGTAGATGATGTACAGGATGCCGTGCACGGTGCCGACCACGTTGACCAGCGCCGGGTACCCGGCGACCTGCAGCGGGATGCCAACGAAGCAGAGCACCAGCAGGACGACACCGGTGATGTAGGCCATCACCCGGTACCGGAGCACGATTCCACGCACCGGCGCTACCTCCGCGGGGACTATGGGGCGGCTGTCGCGGGCTCGCTACCGGCCGCTGTTCTCCGCCTTGCTATTGAGCTTGGCCAGGTAGGCGTTGTACTCGGCCAGCTCGGGGTCGTACACCTCGACCACGCCGCTCATACTACCCGTTGTAGTGCCTTCGGCGGTGTACGCGCCGTCGGGCAGGTACACCTGATCGGGCGGGGCCACCTTGCCGGTGCGGATGCGGTACTCGTCCCGGATCGTCTTGCCCCAGAACACCGCGCCCAGCAGCGCGAACAACGGCCACTCGAACGTGTAGGCCCAGGACAGCGCGTTCCCGGCCAGGGCCCGGCGCAGCTGCCAGTCGCCCAGCCAGAACATGCCCCAGAACGCCGCCACCGCGAACGCGTGCCAGGCCAGCCAGCGCGGTGTGACCAGGAACCGCCACGTCGCCCACGTCCCGGCCTTGGTCATGGATCGAGCCTACCGTGGCCAGCAGTTCGGGGATACTTGGCGCATGGTGCTGGCGGAGGGGATCTGGTCCCGGTGGGACGGAGTGTCGATGCGTATTCCGGGGCGGCTGGATGAGCTGCGCGGCCCGGCCACCGGCATCGTGGTCCTGCCCAACCATCTGACCTGGCACGGCCTGCGCGAGTTCGACGTGGCCGAGGACGAGTCGCGGCTGGTGCTCTACAGCATCCTGCTCGGCCAGGGCCGCCGGGCGGACCTGGCCCGGTTCGTGAACGCGGCCCGGCTGGCCGAGGACTGGCCCGACCTGGCCACGCTGCTCACCCGGCGGATCCGCCGGGTCTGCGAGCGCCGCCTGGGCCTGCCCGCCCCGGTCTAACTACAGTGGGGCCATGCGCAAATACGTGATCATGGGGGTGCAGGGCAGCGGCAAGGGCACCCAGAGCCAGCTACTGGCCCGCGACTTCGATCTCGTGCACATCAGCGTGGGGGACATCTTCCGCTGGAACGTGCAGAACCACACCAAGCTCGGGGCCCAGGTCCGCCGGATCATGGCCGCGGGCAACCTGGTCAGCGACGAGATGGCCGAGTCCGTGGTCCGGGACCGGCTGACCCAGCACGACTGGAACTACGGCTTCATCATCGACGGGTTCCCGCGCAACCGCCGGCAGGCCCTGTTCTTCCTGGAGAGCTACGACATCGACGGGGTCATCCATCTCGACCTGCCCGACAGCGAGGTCCGGCGCCGGGTGCTGTCGCGGCGGCTGTGCGGCAGCTGCGGCATGGACTACAGCACGCTGGCCAGCAGCCCGCACGAGGCCGGGCAGTGCGACTCCTGCGGCGGCGCGCTGACCACCCGCGAAGACGACAACGAGCAGGCCCTGACCGTGCGGCTGAAGGACTACCACGAGAAGACCAACCCGGTCCTGGACCTGTTCCGGCGCAAGGAATACGTGATCACCGTCGACGCCCGGCCGGACCCGGACACGATCCAGCGGGAGATCCGGCGCAAGCTGGGCCTGCCTCCCTGGCCTGAGAAACCCCAGGAAAGCCCCGAGGAGAAATAGTGCGCGAGATCGCGGTCTTCAGCGGGAGCGCCCACCCCCAACTGGCCCGTGAGATCTGCCTCAACCTGGGCGTGCCGCTGCACCCGGTGCGCATTCAGCGGTTCGCCAACGACTGCCTGGAGGTGCAGCTCCAGGCCAACTGCCGGGAACGCGACGTGTTCCTGATCCAGCCGCTGACCGCGCCGGTGCAGGAGCACCTGGTCGAGCTGCTGCTGATGACCGACGCGGCCCGCGGCGCCTCGGCCGGGCGGGTCACCGTGGTCATGCCGTACTACGCCTACGCCCGGTCCGACAAGAAGGACGAGCCGCGCATCTCGATCGCCGGGCGGCTCATCGCCGACCTGCTGGTGGCCGCGGGCGCGGACCGGGTGCTGACCATGACCCTGCACTCACCGCAGGTGCACGGGTTCTTCTCGGTGCCGGTGGACCACCTGAACGCGCTGCGGGAACTGGCCGCGCACTTCCGGACCCGGGACCTGAGCAACACCGTGGTGGTGTCACCGGACCTGGGCTACGCCAAGAGCGCGGCCGCGTTCGCCCGCCGGCTGGGCCTGCCGGTGGCCGCGGGCTCCAAGCAGCGGCACGGCGACGACGAGGTGACCATCAGCGCCATCATCGGCGACGTGACCGGCAAGGACGTCATCGTCATCGACGACGAGATCGCCCGCGGCACCACCCTGACCGAGCTGCTGGAACGGTTGCGCGAACAGGACGCGCGCACCATCCGCGTGGCCTGCACGCACGGGCTGTTCGCCGACGGGGCCCTGGGCAAGCTGGCCGCGCAGCCGGACGTGGCCGAGGTGGTGTGCACGAACACGGTGCCCATGCCGGACCACAAGCGCGACACCAAGCTGCGGGTGCTGTCGATCGCCTCGGCCATGGCCGAGGCCATCCGCCGCATCCACAACGGCGAGTCGGTCAGCTCTTTGTTTGATATCCCGTAGCAATATCGACGATCCAGGCCAGCACGAACGCCTCCTCGTGCCAGGAGTCGTAGCGGCCGCTGCGGCCGCCGTGGCCCGCGTTCATCTCGGTCTTGAGCAGGAACGGCCCGCCGGCGGCCCCGGCCTGCAGCCGGGCGATCCACTTGGCCGGCTCCCGGTACAGGACCCGGGTGTCGTTCAGGCTGGTTATGGCCAGGATCGGCGGATAGTGGCCACCGTGCACGTTCTCGTACGGGGTGTAGGACTTCATGTACCGGTACACCTCGGGGTCGTGCAGCGGGTCGCCCCACTCCTCCCACTCGGTCACGGTCAGCGGCAGCGACGGGTCCAGGATCGAGGTCAGCGCGTCCACGAACGGCACCTGGGCCACGATGCCCGCGAACGCGTCCGGGGCCTGGTTGACCGACGCGCCCATCAGCAGGCCGCCCGCGGACCCGCCCCGGGCGATCAGCCGGCCCGCCGAGGTCCAGCCCTGGTCGGCCAGGTGCCGGGCGCAGGCCACGAAGTCGGAGAAGGTGTTCTTCTTGTGCAGCATCTTGCCGTCGTCGTACCAGGTCCGGCCGAGCTCGCCGCCGCCGCGGATGTGCGCGATCGCGTACACGAAGCCCCGGTCCAGCAGGGACAGCCGGGCGATGGAGAAGTACGGGTCGACCGAGATCTCGTAGCTGCCGTAGCCGTAGAGGAGGCCGGGCGCGCTGCCGTCCCGGGGGGTGCCGCGCCGGCACACCAGCGAGATCGGCACCTTGGTCCCGTCCGGGGCGGTGGCCCACTCGCGGAACTGCTCGTAGTCCTCGGGCCGGTAGTCACCCTGACCGGGGAGGGCCAGCACCTGCTGCCGGCGGCGGAGCACCAGCTCGCCGGTGGCCATGTCGCAGTCGTAGACCGAGTTCGGGGTGACCAGCGAGCCGTAGCTCAGCCGGTACTGGGTCGCGGCCGGGTCGGGGGTGCTGCCGGGGGAGACGGTGTAGACCGGCTCAGGGAAGTCCACCTCGTGCTCACCGCCGTCGGCCCGGATGACCCGCAGCCCGGTCAGTCCGTCGCGGCGGTAGTAGACGACCAGGAACTCGGTGAAGGCGTCCACGTCCAGCAGCCGGGTGCTGTCCTGACCGGGGATGAGCGTGGTCCACCGGCCCGGGTCGCCGACCGGCGCCTCGGCCAGGGTGAAGTTGACCGCGCCGTCGTTGTGCAGGATCAGCAGCCGCTGGCGGCCATCGGCGAACTCCTGGTGCTCGACCTCGTACTCCAGGCCGGGCCGGCGCGGGGCCACCACCCGCAGCTCGCCCTGGGGGTCGGCCGCGTCCAGCAGCCAGACCTCGCTGGTCACCTTGCTGGAGGAGGAGACCATCAGGAAGCGCTGGCTGCGGGTCAGCCCGATCCCGACCCAGAACTTCTCGTCCGCCTCCTCGAAGACCACCGTGTCCTCGGTGTGCGGGGCGCCGACCAGGTGCCGCCACACCCGCCACGGCCGCCAGGCCTCGTCCACGGTCACGTAGAACAGCGCGCTGCCGTCCAGCGACCAGGCTGCCCCGTAGAACGTGCCGGGGATCTCGTCCGGGGCCTGTTCCCCGGTCTCCAGGTTCTTGATCCGCAGCGTGAACCGCTCGTCGCCCGCGAAGTCGGTGGAGTAGGCCAGCAGGCGGCCGTCCGGGCTGACGCTGAGCGCGCCCAGGGAGAAGAAGTCCTTCCCGGCCGCCAGCTCGTTCCCGTCGAGCAGAATCTCCTCGCCGGGCAGTGCTCCATTGTTCTGGGCCGCCCCGTCGGCGGCCAGCGGCGGCCCGTCGTCCTCCGGCCGGACCGCGCGCCGGCAGTGCAGCGCGTACTGCTGGCCTTCGACGGTGCGGGCGTAGTACCACCAGCCGCCCTTGCTGACCGGCACCGACAGGTCGGTCTCCTGGGTTCGGCCCTTTATCTCGCCGAAGATCACGTCCCTGAGTCCCGACTCACCCGCGGTGAGCGCCCCGGTGTACTCGTTCTCGGCGTTCAGGAACGCGATCGTGTCCGGGTCGTCCTTGGCGGCCAGCCAGGCGTACGGGTCGTTGACGGTGTCACCGTGGAAGGTACGGTCCGAGGGGACCTGCTTGGCCCGCGGCGGCGCGGGCGCGTCCGCTGCGCTGGCCAGGTGCCGGATCGAATCGGTGATGCCCGCTGGGCCTGTGGTGGAGTCCGCACTCATGGGTTCGAGCTTACTGAGCGACGGGCCGGCCCGGCCCGTTACGATCGGCGGCATGCCGGACGAACCGGGCGCGACCGCGCATTCCTTCCGCGCTCACCTGCGCGTCCTGATCGGCGATCCGGCCGTTCCGCTGCCGGCCATCCACCGCTGGCTCGATGAGCTCGGCCACCAGTACCAGCTGCGGGGCAGCCTGCGGCCGGCGCTGATGCTGCGCGCGGCCCTGGCCCTGGACATCGGGGACCAGCCGGCCGCGTCCGCGCACCTGGCCGCGGCCCTGGCCGCCCCCCGTGACCCCGAGGCGGACTGCCCGGCCTGCGAAAGCGGGGACGCGGGCCGCTGGCGGGCCGCGCTCGGCGACGATGAGAGCGCTGTGGCCGCCTGGGCGCCGGTGCTGGCCGGGACCGAGCGGTGCGCGGACGAACCAGACCAGGTACTGGCCCGCGCCCTGCTGCCGCTGGCCCGGCTCGGCCGGCTGGACGAGGCTCGCGGTGCTCACCTGCGCGGATACCCCCTGCTCCGCGGCCACCTGGCCGGGCGGCCCGCCATCGGCCAGCACATCGAATTTTGCGCCCTGACCGGCAACGAGGCCCGCGGCCTGGCCATCCTGGCCGAGCACGCGGACTGGCTGGCCGAGCCGGACTACGGGCCCCCGGCCGGCCCGGGATCCGACCCGCTGTCCTGGCTGGAGTTCGCGACCGGTGCCTGCGTGCTGCTGCGCCGCCTGGGCGCCCTGGGACACGGCGGCCTGGTGGTGGGTGGCGGCACCGCCGCCGGCCGGCTGGCCCTGCTGGAAGGCGAGATCCCGTTCCTGTGCGACCGCTACGGCGTCCGCAACGGCAACACCGCGCTGCGCGACCGGGTGACGGCCCGGCTGGCCCAGCAGCCGCTGGAGCAGCCGCTGCCGCTGGGCGCCCCGTCCCGGCTGCCCGCCGCCCCGGGCCGTCCGGCTCCGCAGGTCCCGGTCCCGGCGGGCGGGGACAGCCTGGACGACCTGGTCAGGCGGGCCCGGCAGCTGCGCGATGACCGGCACCCGCACGCGCGCCAGGCCTGGGACCAGGTCGCGGCCCGGGGCCCGGACCTGCCCGCCGACGTGGCCGCCGAGCTGGCCCGGCAGCGGGCCGGCGCGCTGGCCGAGCGCGACCCGCGGGCCGGTCAGCACGCGCTGCTGGCCGCGGCGGACCAGCTGGCCGCGGCCGGCGACGAGGCCCGGGCCTGCGAGGCCCGGGCCGCGGCGGCCCTGGCCCAGGTTCAGGCGGGCGACCCGGACGGAGCGGGCCCGGCCCTGGACGCGGCCATCGCCGCCGCCGCCGCGGCCTTCGCCGACGGCGCGTTCACCCCGCGGCAGTACCTGATCGTGCGCCGGGCCCGTGCGGTCCTGGCCTTCCAGGCCGCCGCGGCCGGGCCAGCCGCGGCGGCCGTGGCGGTGGAGGCGATCGCCGCCGAGCTGGCCGAGGCCGGGCGGCTCGACGTCCCGCGCTACGCGGCCAACCACCGCGATCTGCTGGCCCAGCTGGCCGTCCGGCGCGGCGACCCCGGGCAGGCCCGCGCTCAGCTGGACCAGGCCCGGCAGCTCTACCTGGACGCGGGTGAGCCGTGGTACGCGGCCCGCGCCGAAGGCACGATGGCCCAGCTGGCGCTGACCGCGGGCGACGCCGCGGCCGCCGAAGGCCTGGCCCGGGAGGCCCTCAACCACGGCGGGGACGTGCTGGCGCCCGCGCAGGCGGCCGGGCTGCGCGCGTTGCTGGCCGACGCGCTCGGTGCCCAGCCGGGCCGCGAGCCGGAGGCGATCGACGCCGCGCTGACCGCGGCCGCCCAATGGGACGCACTGCGGGACGGCCGGTCCCAGCGCGACACCGTGCACCAGACGTTCCAGGCTGCCCGGGCCTATGGGCGGCTCGGCCGCCACGGGGAGGCGGTCAGCTTGTTCGCCGAGGTCATGCCCTATGTCGAAGTCCCCTACGAGGCGCCCCAGATCGCGATGAGCCACGACCAGTACGGGCAGTCGCTGCGGGCCGTGGGCCGGTCCCAGGAAGCGGCCGGGCAGCTCCGCCGGGCCGCCGAGCTCTACGCCGGGCTCGGCGACGTGGTGCCCCGGGTTCGCTGCCTGCGTTCGGCCGCCTGGCTGGAGGCTTCGGCCGACTCGATGCGGGCCGTGCTGGCCGAGCTGACCCAGCTGGCGGCGCTGGCCCCGGACGAGGACGCCGGGCCCCTGGCCGAGGAGCTCACCACGACCCGCGCCGAACTGGACCAGCTGCGCGCCGAGCAGGACGTATCCGTCTGAGCCCGCGCCGCCGGAGTCAGAGACCCATGACCTCCGGCGATGCCGCCAGCGCGCGCAGCCGCCCGGCCGGATCGGCGACCAGCCGCCGCTTCTCCTGGTCGATGACTCCGCTGACCGTGGTCACCTCGGCGGCCAGCTCGCCGTCGCCGGGGCGGGTGAACTGCTGCCGGACCCGGTAGGTCTTGCCCTCACCCCAGCCGAACTCGCAGCTCACGTCGACCTGGTCGCCGTCCCGCAGTTCGCGCAGAAAGCGCACGTTGGCCTCGAGGTTCACCGGGCCCAGGGCCGCGCCGACCATCGTCTCGTACGGCAGGCCCGCGGCCCGCAGGCACTCCCACCGGGCGTGCTCGGCGTAGTGCAGGTAGTGCGCCCAGTTCAGGTGCCCGTTGACGTCGAGCTCGTACCCGCGGACAGCGACCCGGACGCGGAAGGGTTCAGTCATCGTTTGTGACCCTACCGGGCCGGTCTGACACCATGCATTGTGTGAACGGGCACCTGATCCGGGTCGACGGCAGCTCCGACGACGACTTCAAGCCGGATGACGTCAAGCAGGCGCTGCACAACGACGACATCCTCTGGCTGGACCTGCACGACTCCGGCGAGGAGACGATCACGCTGCTGCGCGACGTGTTCGCCATCCACCCGGTCGCCCTCGAGGACGCGGCCGAGTTCGGTCAGCGGCCGAAGATCGAGGACTACGACAACTTCGACTCGATCGTGTTCTTCGGGGCCAACTCGGTGGGCCACCCGATGATCGAGGTGCACTTCTTCTACGGGGAGAACTTCCTGGTCACGCTGCACCGCGAGCCGTGTGTGGCCTTCGAGGGCATGCGGACCATGTTCGCCCGGCATCATTCCGGGCTGGCCGCCCGCGTCCTCGTGCTGCACCACGTGCTGGACAGCCTGGTGGACAGCGTCTTCCCGATGCTGGCCTCGTTCGACGACCAGGTCGACACGATCCAGGAACAGATCCTGCGCAAGCCGGAGCGCGAGCAGCAGGAGTCCCTGTTCGCGCTCCGGCGCTGGCTGAGCGACGTGCGTAAGGTGGTCGCCCCCCAGCGCGACATGCTCAACGCCCTGTTGTCCCAGCGGGTCGACCTGCCCGGCATGGACCGGCAGAACGAGCCGTACTTCCGTGACCTGTACGACAACATGATCAAGATCAACGACCTGGTGGACAGCCACCGGGACCTGGTTTCCAGCTCGATGGACAGCTACGTCGCGCAGATGTCGAACCGGCAGAACGACGTGATGAAGCAGCTGACCATCATGGCCACGATCTTCCTGCCACTGACCTTCCTGACCGGGTTCTTCGGCCAGAACTTCGGCTGGCTGATCAGATCGATGGGGGGGTGGGAAGAGTTCTTCGGCATCGGCGTCGGCACCGAAGCCATCGCCGTGATCTTCCTGCTGCTGCTGTTCAAGCGCCGCGGCTGGCTCTAGGCCCGGACCGCTTACGGCACGGTCACTCCCTGCAGTTCGGCGGGCCCGGCGGTCACGTCCAGTTCGCTGGACAGCGGCACCCCGGCCGGCGGCACGGTGTCCATGACCTCCGGCTCGGACGACGGCGCGACCTGGCACACGGCCGGCTCCGGGTTCTGGGCGGCTTCGGCCGCCGAGCAGACCCCGAACGTGAAGTCGCCCGGGGTGGCGGTGAAGGCCCGCGCGTCGTCGGTGCCGAAGCCGTCCTGCCCGGCCACCGCGACCGTCACCGTCCAGCCGGATCCGAGCGTGCCCAGGGCCGCGGTGGGCACGGTGATCGTGATCTGCCCGCTGGCCGCGTTGCCGCTCACGCTGGTGATGGTGCCCGGCGACGAGCCCAGCGCGGTCTGCCACTGGGCCCGGCCGAACCCGTCCACCTCGATCGACTGGCTCCAGGCGCTGGCCGGCGCGAGCCGGTAGTTCCGGCTCGGATACGTGGCCGCGGTCGAGTAGTCGAAGCCGGGCAGCCCTGGCTGCCGGATGTACAGGTCCACCAGCTGCAGCGAGAACCCGGCCGGGCCGCCGAACGGGTTGGTCAGGTCCTTGATCCCGACCTGGAACGAGGTTGTGTCCGTGGCCCGGGCCACCCGGAGGCCGGTGATGGTGAACGACCCGTCCGGGAACGTGGGACCGCCGCCGCTGGTCGCGGTGGGCAGGGCGAAGTTGCCCGGCCCGGCCCCGCCGCCGGCGGGCCCGGCCGCGTTCAGCACCACCGTGCCCGGGGTGGCCAGCGAGGTGACGTCGAAGCCGGCCGCGTTGGTGCCGCCGCCCGGGGCGGTGGCGGTCACCGCGACGTGGCTCTGGTCCCCGGCCGGGACCGCGACGGTGACGCTGAACGCCCCGGCGGGCCCGGCCGTGACCGTGGACGTCGCCGCGGTGCCATTCGATATCTGAATATCGGAGACGGCGATGTCGACCCGCGCGCCCGGCGAGGTCGTCCCGGAGACCGTGACCGTGGTGCCGTTCACGGTCGCCTGCGGCACCGTGGCCTGCGCCGCCACCGAGCTGCCGGTCTCGGTCACCGGCGCGGTCAGCGACAGTCGTGTCTGGCCCTGGGTGTGGGCCACGTAGCGGTCGGCCACGATCGACGGCTGTTCCAGCAGCCGCCCGGCCCCCAGGTCCAGGATCAGCCGCACCTCCTGGGCGGTGGCCCAGGTCAGCGGGGCGGCCGACCCGGCCGGCTGCCCGTCGGTGAAGCCAATGGATGCCGTCGTGGGGTCGCTGCCGTACGGGGAGGCGGCCAGGTCCGGCTGCTCCCACACCTGCTCGGGGACCAGGCCGACCCCGGACGCGCCAATAGGGCTAGCACTGTCGAGCATGAACCCGAGCTGCCCGGCCACCCCGGCCGCCCCGGTCAGGTCGCCGACGGTCAGGTCGTGCTCGGCCCGCTCCCCGGACAGCACCGGCCACGGATGCCCGGTGCCGGTGTCGGTGGTGGCCCAGGGCTGGCCGGTGCCGTTGGCGTCGCCGTAGCCATCGCCGTTGTAGCGGTGGTAGCCGGTGCCACTGGGCGTGCTGGCCGCGATGGTGGCGTCCACCACCTTGAGCGAGTTGGTCATCAGCGCCGAGTTCGGCGGCAGCTCACCCAGCCGGGCCAGGTCCAGGAACCCGGCGTCGATCACGCTGCGCTGGTCCAGGGTGGGGCCGCCGTTGCCCAGGTTGTAGGTGATGGCCGCGTTGGGGTCGCCGGTCTTGGACAGCCGGATGAAGTACGGGTCCGGGGAGTCCGGGCCGTTGGTGGTGACGGTCTCCGCGATGACGTCGCGCTGGAACTCGTCGGCGGTGGCGTCGAACACCCGGGCCGAGGCCGGATCACCGTTTTGCTGGGCGATCTGGCCCGCGGCGACCAGGCCCGCGATCTCGGCGGCGATGGTGGAGGGGGAGAAGCCGGTCTGTTCCTCCCAGCGTTCCACCCCGTCGGACGGCCCGTGCGCGACCAGGAACTCGGCCGCGGGCTTCACGTGCTGCACGTACAGCGAATGGTCGCCGCCCAGCCCGGCCTGCCAGGCCATCAGGATCGGGTAGGCGGTCTCGTCCAGCTGCAGCCCGCCGGTGTCCGGGGCGGCCTTCCCGTTGGGCAGCGAGTTGCGCGGCAGCGACCCGTTGGCCAGCTGCTGGCGGCCGAACAGGAACTCGTCGATGGCCCGCGCGTCGGCCAGGTCGCCGTCGGTCAGGAACCCGGTGAACGTCTCGTAGGCGTCGCGGGAGAACGTCTCCCGGTACGACCCGAAGTACGGGGCCAGGCCACCCGCTGCGTTCCCGGCCGGCACCGCCTGCCCCCACGGGCTGGCCAGGCCGGCCGCGGCCGCGCCCGGGAACGTCTTGTCCAGGCTGGCCTTGATCACGTTGGCGCTCAGCCAGTAGCCGGCCCGGGCCTTGGCCGTCTCCGCGCTGGCCAGGCCCTTGATGCTGGCGGGCGGGGACCTGAGCGTGCGGTCGTAGCGCTGCCACTGCTGGTCGTAGGCGCTCAGGGTGGCCGCGAACGGGGTGCGGGCGCTGGCGGTGGCCGTGCCGACCGCGGCGTTCTCGGTCGGGCCGAAGCCCACGGTCAGGGTGGTCGGGCTGGTCCCGGCGGGCAGCTCAACGGTGGTGGTGACGTCGCCATCGGACGCGTTCTGATGGCCGGACAGGGTGTGGCCGGTGCTGAGCTGGGTCAGCCCGTCGCTGGCCTGGCCCGCGAACCCGTTGCCGGTGGCCGGGAACGGGCGGCTGGCGGCCAGGGCCAGGTAGGCCGGGCTGGCGAAGGTGCGGTTGGTGGCTTCGGTGAAGGAGTTGGTGCTGTAGTCGACCGGGACCGGCCCGGCCGCGGTCGGCACGGTGGTGGCCGAGTCCGCGCCCGCGTTCTGGCTGCCGCCGCCCCCGTGCCCGTTGACCAGCGGCTGCAGCCGCGCGTACAGGCGGTCCCGGGCCGCGCCCGCGGTGAGCGGGTCGAACCGGACCCGCATCACCACCGCGTTGCGGCCGGGATCGGTGAGGTAGTCGGTGACGATCTGGTACGAGCCGTCCCTGGCCTTGGCGGTGATCTCGCAGGCCAGCCCGCCCGGCCCGCCCAGCGCACGCACCGTATAGGTCATGTCCCGCGGCTGGATGTCAGTGCTCGACCCGTCGGTGACCACGTACTCCAGGCTGTGCACATTGGTGTTGTCGACGGTCGGGTAGTACACGTCGGACAGCATCCCGCCCGCCACCGTGTACCAGGTCTTCGACGTGCTGTTGGGCGCCGTCCCGACGCAGTCCTTACGGGCCAGGTCGTAATAGGACAGCGCCCCCGGCCCGTCGCCGGCCCGGTCGGCCACCGTGCCCACGGTCAGGTCGAACACGTGCATGGCCGGGGTGGTATGCCCGACGCTGCCGCCCACCGCGGGCAGGGTCACGCTGGCCACGGTCCTGGCCGGGTTGACCGGGATCGAGAGGTAGGACAGGCTGACCGGCGCTGACCCGCTGGGATTCCACCCGCCGGTGGTGGCCAGCAGATCCGACTCGCCGTTGCCGGGAGCGCTGGCGGCCGAGGTGCTGACCCAGTTGGCCACGCCGATGCTGGCGGCCGTGGTCGTCCCGTCGGTGTAGGTGACGGTCAGCGTGCCGCTGGTGGCGCCGCCGGTGGAGGTGGCCGCCACCCCGAGCGTGTTGCCCTGGCCCCGCAGCGCGATCTGCTGCCCGTCGGCCAGAACGTTGTCCTTCTGCCCGGGCGGGACGTCCGGCCACCGCAGCGTCAGCCCATCGTGGATCAGGGACCCGCCCGGGCTGATCGCGTCCCGCGCCAGGGCGGCGCTGTCGAAGCTGTCCCCGGTGCCGTCCAGATTCCCGTTCTGGGTCTGGCCGGCGCTGGTGATCCCGACATTGTCGAAGGTCTGGGCGAGGGGTACCGGCCCAGCCGAGGCTCCGGCCGATGCGGCCGGCGAGGCCACCGCGGCGGGCGCCGCCGCCGCGAAGCCAGCGGCCCCCAAGGCCAGGCTGACCAGCATGGTGAACGTCGCCGACGGCTTCATCGTCGCCCCTCCCGGCCATGGACGATCCGCGCGACCCTGCGCGACTCCGTCCACCCTTGACGGTCGCCGTGAGCATAAACGTGAAATAGCCGCCCTGGAAGCCCCAAAGGTCCCACGAAATCCCACGTGTTTTCGGAGCTGGCGATGGCGGCCAGCCAGTCGTCGATGTCGGCGGTGTACCCGGTGGCGACCTGGGCGCCGGCGGGCCACAGGTCGAGGGTGGTGGTGCCGTCGCGGCGGTCGATGACCAGGGTCCGCTCGGGGGGCTCGAAGGCTCGGCCACCGCGGCCACGATCTCGGCCGCCGCCTACCTGCCGGTGGGCGCGGTGTGGCGGGTCCCGGCGCAGTTCTTCGGCGTGTTCTCCAGCCCCATGAGGCTCATGCCAGCTGACACCTTGCGGAAACGGTCGAAGGCCAGGTAAGGCAAAGTCATGGATTCACCGGGACTGTTCGCGGACCTGGCCGCTCAGCGCGCCTGCTGGCATCCGGTCGCGTTTTCCAGCGAGCTCGGTGACCGCCCGCTGCACGCCGACC
>DASXMW010000217.1:0-34264 GCA_036495425.1 Streptosporangiaceae bacterium
TCCCGGAGCGGTCGATGCCGACGTGCTCGGCCAGCCGGGCCACGGTCAGCGGCCCGGTCCGGGCCAGCGTGCTCAGCACGAAGTAGGCCTGCCCGTCCACGGTCCCGGGCGCGGCCGCGATCACCGGCGCGCACAGCCGGCGCCTGCTGGAGCCCCGGCTGGCCCCGGGCGCCCTGGTCCTGGCCGACGACAGTACCTTCCCCAGCGTGGCGGGCTATCTGGCTTACGTCCGCGACCCGCCCCACGGCTACGTCACGGTCGGCTTCCCGGTCGAGGACGGCATGGAGATCAGTTGCTGGACGGGCGGATGACAGCGCTGCCACAGCGCGGCGTGACCGGGCCCGCGGCCGCCCGGGGCTAGCGGCGCCAGAAGCGGCGCCGCTTGGGCGCTGACGGCTCCGGGCCGGGGGTCGCGTTCATCCCGGCCAGCCGTCCCTGGCCGTCGAACGTCACGTGGGTCTCCTGGCCGTCGGTGGTCCGCACCACCCACTCGGCGCCGTTCTCGGTGAGCTCGGCGCCCCGCCGGGTCAGGTAGGCGCGGATCGCCGCCTGGTGGTCCGTCCCGTACATGCCGATGCCCGACATGACCGTGGTCCGCAGGTCCGGGCCGGTCAGCGGGCCCAGGCGCAGGCTGGGGTCGTGCAGGACCAGGACCACGGTCTGCGGGCCGTTCTGGGCCAGGAAGTAGGCGTCACCGTCCAGCAGCGGGGTGGCCAGCAGGCCGGCCAGGTGCGGGTCGATCCCGTCCGGGGGCTCGCTCAGCGGCATCGACGGCGTGGTCAGCAGGTCGACCGAGTGCTCCCTGCCGTAGCGGCGGAGCCGGTCGCTGGCCGCGCCCGCGCCCTCGGGCAGGTGCTGGTTGGCCCACGCCCACAGCCAGGTGCCGGGGTCCGCCGCGGCGCTGCCGACCAGGTCGGCCCGGTACGACAGGCCGTCGGCGAAGCTGAGCACCCCGCCGGCCACGTCGACCGACCAGGGCCTGTCGCCGATGACCTCGGCCAGCTGGCCCTGGGCTTCGATGCTGGTCAGCAGGTGGCTGACCAGGAGGTCCCCCAAATCGCTCACGAGCGATGATTCTAGGCGGTGCCCCCGGCCGGTGATCAATGACCGACGCGATAGCGCAGGTGGGTCGCGTACGGGGTGGGCACGACCTCGACCGGCGTGAAGCCGGGATCGGCCACGCCGTCGAACAGCCGCTCGCCCCGGCCCAGCAGGACCGGCACCACGTCCAGCACCAGCTCGTCGACGGCCCCGGCGGCCAGGGCCTGGCGCACGGCCGAGGCGCCACCCGCGATGTCGACGTCGGCCCCGTTCGCCACCGCGACCGCCTGGGCCAGCGCTGATGCGAACCCGTCGGTGACGAAGTGGAAGGTGGTACCGCCCTGCATCTCGATCGGGTCGTGCGGGTGGTGGGTGAGCACGAACACCGGCGCGTGGTACGGCGGATCCTCGCCCCACCAGCCACGCCAGTCCCCGTCCCACTCGCCGCGGATCGGGCCGAACATGTTGCGGCCCATCACGTAGGCGCCGCGCGCCTTCAGCAGCTCGTCCCGCATGGCCAGGTCGGCCTCGTGCCCGGGCTCGCCCGCGTGCCAGTGCCATTCGTGCAGCCGCAGGCCGCCGGCCCCGACCGGGTCATCGGGTCCCTGATCCGGCCCGGCGACGTAGCCGTCCAGCGAGATCGACATGTGGCAGGTGACTAGGCTCATGCCCACTCAGACGGCCCGGCCGGGCCCAAATCATCGGGGAGTGGCGGACGTGATTCTGGTGACGGGGGCGACCGGCAACGTCGGGGCCGAGGTGGCGCGGGCGGTGGCCGCCGAGGGTCATCCGGTCCGGGCCGTGACCCGGGACCCGGGCTCGGCCCGGCTGCCCGCCGGAGCGACCGCGGTCCGGGGCGACCTGGCCGCGCCGGACACGCTGGACGGCGCGTTCGACGACGTGAGCGCGGTGTTTCTGCTGGCCGGGTACCCGGATGCGCCGGGGCTGCTGGCCCGGATGGCCGAGGCCGGGGTGCGCCGGGTGGTGCTGCTGTCCACCGGGGCGGTGGAGGGCGGCAACCTGGACAACTACGTGGTCCGGTTCAATGTGGTCTCCGAGGCCGCCGTCCGCGACTCCGCGCTGACCTGGACGGTGCTGCGGCCCAGCGGCTTCATGTCCAACGCGCTGCGCTGGCGGCCGCAGCTGCGGGACGGGGACACGGTCCGCGAGCCGTTCGCGGACCTGCCGGTGGCGGTCATCGACCCGTTCGACATCGGTGTGGTCGCGGCCCGGGCCCTGACCGAGCAGGAGCACGCGGGCCACAGCTACCGGCTCACCGGCCCGGCCGCGCTGCTGGCCGCCGACCGGCTGGCCATCCTGGGCCAGGTCCTCGGCCGGGACCTGCGCCTGGTCCCGCAGCCGGACCAGGAGGCCCGGTCCGCGATGAGCGCGGCCATGCCCGCGCCGCTGGTCGAGGCGTTCTTCGAATTCGCCCGCGGTGGCACCTACCTGGACGACCAGGTCACCGGGACCACCGAAGCCCTGCTGGGCCGGCCGCCGCGCACGTTCCGCGACTGGGCACACGCCCACGCGGGCGACTTCAGCCGGGCGTGACCGCGGACGGCTCGGTGGCCCGGCGGCGGCCGGCCGGGAACAGGCGCTGGGTGCGCTGGCGGATGCCGGCCGCGGTGCGCACCGGACCGGTGATCCGGCCCTGCAGGCGGCGGGCCACGGCGATGTGGTCGGCGGTCCAGATCATCTTGACCGCGATGACCGTGCCCTGGCCGTCCTCGCCGGTCAGGTCGTGCCGGACCGCGTTGGTCAGCCGGCCGTCGGCGGCCGCGTCCGGCGGCAGTTCGGCCGGTACCGGGCCGGAACCGGTCAGGGCGTCGGCCATGGCCTGGTACCAGGCGGTGACCTGGCCCGCCGCGGCCAGCACCTCGGTCCGGGCCGCGGTCCGGTCCCCGGACGGCCTGCCGTCGTCCCGGCTCCACAGGTCGACCACGGCGTCGGCGGACAGCCGCAGCACGGTGACCCCGGTCAGGAGGGTGGTCACCTCGGGCAGCGGCAGGTGCTTGGTGCCGCTCTCGGCCAGGTAGCTGCGGAAGGCGTCGTCCAGCCGTCGGGCGGCCGCCGCCGCGCGCAGGCTCTGGTCCCGGGGCGGCGGCGCGGGCGGCAGCATCTCGTCACAGCGCAGCACGCCGTAGGTGACCGCGCTGCTCAGGTAGCGGGCGGTCTCGGCGTAGGCCCCGGCCAGCGCGGTGCCCAGGGCCGAGGCCGCGCCCCGCGGCCAGAACAGCGCCCCGACCACCAGGCTGACCCCACAGCCGATGGCCACGTCCTCGATCCGCACCAGGCCGACCTTCCAGCCGGCCGGGGCGATGATGTTGTACAGGATCAGCAGGGTGATGGTGAAGCTGGCCTGACCGGCCGCGAACGAGATGACCGCCGGGGCCAGCCCGGCCACCAGCACGGCGATCGGCAGCAGGATCCACAGCACGGTCTCGTTCGTGCCGATGGCCACGACCAGCAGGCCGCCGATCACGAACCCGGCCAGGGTGCCGAGCAGCCCGCGCAGCACGTTCTGCCCGGTGCTGAACGCGCTCGACCGCAGCACGCTCAGCGTGCCGAGCACCACCCAGAACGAGTGCTGGACTCCGATCAGGTCGGACACCAGCACGGCCAGGGCCAGCGCGATCGCGCCGCGGATGCTGTTGTGCAGCCAGACCGAGTGCGGCTGGACGTGGGCGCCGGCCCGCTCCTGAACCGACGACAGCGTGCCGCTGGCGCCGGCCGGCTGCCGTCCCAGCAGCTGCTGCCACCAGGGCCGCTCCAGGGCGGCCACGCTGACACCGATATTGGTTGTGATGGCCGAGGTCACGAAGCTCAGTTCCTGGCCCCGGAACGAGGGCTCCAGCCCGGACACGTACTGTTCGGCTTCGCCGTCGGGGCCGGCTCCCACCCCGACCAGGGACATGGCCGCGTTTTCCATGGTGTCGCGGGCCTGCTCCAGCCGGTCCAGGCCCGGCTGCAGCGAATCCAGCGGCCCGTGGCCGGCGTCCAGCAGGGCCGTGCCCTGCTCCAGCAGGTCGGCGGCGGCCACCTTGACCGCGCACACCTCTTGGCTGAACGAGTGGCCGGTGCTGGGCATCTGGTCCATCACCGCCTGCAGCCAGATGCACTCGTCCACCAGCCGGACCAGGGCGCGGGCCGCGGTGGTGAGGCCGGTCGGGCGGTACGGCGTGGCGAAGAACGAGGTCCGCAGGCTGGACACGGCCGAGTTGGCCTCGGCGGTGGCGGTCTCCAGGCGGGTCCGGGCCGACTCCAGCGCGGCCCGGTCCCCGTGGGCGACGCGGGCGAACCCGGCTTCGGCCCGCAACCGGGCCGCCAGGGCCGTGCAGGCCTGGACCAGGGGCCGCCGCAGCGGGTCACGGGCCGGAGCCGGCCACAGCAGCGTGATGGCCAGCAGCGAGGCCGCCCCGGCCAGCAGCCACCCGGCCAGCCGGTCCGGGATCGAGCTCACCGGCCCGCGCAGCGAGACGGGCAGGACGAACGCCAGCAGGAGCGAGGTCGACGCGCTGGCCAGAGCCGAGCTGACCACCCCGGCGAACAAGACGAAGAAGCCGACGATCAGCATGGCCAGGGCGGCCAGCCAGGCGGCCCGCGAGGCCAGCGTGCCCAGGCAGACGAAGACCGCGCCGGTCAGGATCAGCGCGGTCTGATCCGGCAGCCGCTCCCGCATCCGGCCGCCGAACGCCACGAACAGCAGCATCGACAGCGACCCGAACGCGGCGAACGTGGCCATGACCGGGTTGCCGATCACCTTGAAGCTCAGCGCCAGCAGCCCAGGCATGACGATCGCGGCCCGGCCCGACCGCCGCAGCGCCAGCAGGCCGGCGTCCCGCGACCGCAGCCAGCGCAAACCCCGGGCCACCGGCCCCTGGCCCGGCCCAGTCACGCCGGGCCGGACCTGAAGGTGGGTCTCATCGTGCGTTGAGCAGGTCGCGGGCGGCGGCGGCGATGTGGTCGGCGTCGATCCCGGACGCGGCCAGCAGCTCCTGCGGAGTGCCCGAGCCCGGCATGTCGCGGACCGCCAGGTGGGTCAGCCACACGTTCTGCGGCCCGGCGTTCAGCAGCGCGTCGGCCACGGCCGAGCCCAGCCCGCCCTCGGGGTGGTGGTCCTCGGCCACGACCAGGCGCCCGTTGGTGGCGGCCACCGCCGCGACCAGGGTCTCGGTGTCCACCGGCTTGACCGAGTACAGGTCGATGACCCGGGCCTGGATGCCGTCGGCGGCCAGCTGGTCGGCGGCGGCCAGCGCCTCGTGCAGGGTCACGCCCGCGCCGATCAGGGTCATCGCGTCGTCCGGGCTGGACCGCAGCACCTTGGACCCGCCGATGGGGAACCTCTCGCCCGCCTCGTAGAGCACCGGGTACGCTCCCCGGGTCGTGCGCAGGTAGCTGACCCCGGTCTGGTCGGCCATGGCCCGGACCAGGGCGGCGGTGCTGGTGCCGTCGCTGGGGTAGAGCACGGTCGAGCCGTGCACCGCCCGCATCATGGCCAGATCCTCCAGTGCCATCTGCGACGGCCCGTCGGCGCCGATCTCGACCCCGGCGTGGGACCCCGACAACCGGATATTCGACCTGGAAATGGACGCCATCCGGATGAAGTCGTAGGCACGGCTCAGGAAGGCCGCGAACGTCGAGGCGAACGGCACGTAGTGGCGCACCGCCAGCCCGACCGCGGAGGCCACCATCTGCTGCTCGGCGATGTACATCTCGAAGTAGCGGTCCGGGAACAGGTGCGCGAACTCATCGGCGTGAGTCGAGTTGCTGACCTCGCCGTCCAGCGCCACCACCCGCGGGTTGTCGGCCCCGAGCGCGGCCAGCGCGTCGCCGTAGGCCTTGCGGGTGGCCACCTTGTCCCCGACCGAGTAGCGGGCCGACGGCAACGCGCCCTCGGGCGCGGTCGGATCCAGGCCGGGCTCGTGGTCCGGGGCCGGCCCGGGCTGCGGGCCGCGCACGGTCAGATGGCGCTCGCCACCCAGTTCGGCCACGGCCCGCTCGGCCATGTCGGGCGGGAACGGCTTGCCGTGCCAGTTCTCCTTGTCCTCGACTTCGGAGAACCCGCGGCCCTTGATCGTGCGGGCCAGGATCACGGTCGGCTGGGGGACGGCCCCGTCGGCGGCGGTCTGGAAGGCCTGGTCGATCTCTTCCAGGTTGTGGCCGTCGATCTCGATCACCCGGGCCCCGAACGCGGCCGCGCGGCTGGCGTACCGGTCCAGGTCCCACTCCCACTCGGTCGGTCCCCGCTGGCCGAGCCGGTTCACGTCGACGATCGCGATCAGGTTGGACAGCTCGTAGAACGAAGCCTTGTCCAGGGCCTCCCAGATCGAGCCTTCGGCCATCTCGCTGTCCCCGCACAGCACCCACACGTGGTACGGCAGCCGGTCCAGGTACTTGCCGGCCAGCCCGACCCCCACCCCGTCCGGCAGGCCCTGGCCGAGCGAGCCGGTGGCCACGTCGACCCAGGGCAGCACCGGGGTCGGGTGGCCTTCCAGCCGGGCCCCGAAGCGCCGGTACTGGGTCATCAGCTCCTCGTCGGAGACCACCCCGACCGCCTTGTACACCGAGTACAGCAGCGGCGACGCGTGCCCCTTGGAGAAGATCAGATGGTCGTTGGCCGGGTTGCCGGGGTTGTCCCAGTCGTAGCGCAGGTGCCGCCCGACCAGCACCGCCAGCAGGTCGGCGGCGGACATGCTCGAGGTCGGGTGGCCCGAACCCGCACTGGTGCTGGAGCGGACGGAATCAACGCGCAGCTGTGCGGCCAGCTCAGCGGCCTCGGCCAGGTCGATCCCGGTGAGCGACTGCGGAGTGCTGCCCATGACTGACTCCTTCGTTGGCTCTTCTGGTGGCTCTTTTCGTGCGTCCTCGGGTCCCGCCGGACAGGCCGGGCGTTACGTCCCCTAGCTTTCCCTGCCCCCCCACGCGTGCACGCGTGGGGGTGGCACTTAGGGCGGCCCCTGGTCCAGTGGCAGCGCTGCTCGGGTCAGCGGGGCGCGGGGCGGTAGGTGCGGCGGAACTGCTCGTCGCTGACGGGCCAGCGCTCCCCGCCCTGGCCCTCGACCACCCAGTCGCCGGCCTGCGCCACGGCCCGGCCTTCGATGGTCCGCAGCACCTGGGGTTCGCGGACCCGCCAGGCCAGGTAGGTCCCGACCCGACGCCACTGCTCGCCGTCGACATGCTCGTGGCTGACCAGGAACTCGGTTTCGCGCACGGTCCGCTCGTCGCCCCAGCGGTCGAGCACCCGCCAGTCGCCCGGCCTGCCGGTCAGGCGGTCGCCGGACCGGCGGGTCCAGGTCCGGTGGCTCTGCAGCTTCCTGGCCCGTACTAAACCGACCCGCTCGTAGCGGTCGGCGTGCGGCGGCCCGCCCACCGGGACGACCGGCACGAAACCGGCTCCCTCCAGCCGGGCCAGCTGGTCGCGCAGGTAGTCGATCTGGCTCCGGCGGTCGTGGTCGGGCAGCACCGACCACGGCACCACGCGGCTGTTGATCAGGTCGTGGCCGTTCCGGGCCGCGCGGGTGCGGTGGTGCGGCCCACCCGGCGACCAGCCCGCGGCCAGCCGGCGCCGGTACCAGCGGGTGTGTTCGGTCCGCGCGATCTCCTCCAGCTCACGGTCACTGAGCTCGATGATGCTGCCCGGCGGGATCGACCGCAGCGGCACCCAGCGCCGGCCCCGTTCCACCACCGCGGTCATGACCGACCGGAGCTGCAGGATGTTGTCCTGCTGGAGGAAGTCACCCAGCTCCGGCCAGGGACGGCGGGCCGGGGCCTGCGGCTCCTCCGGGGCCGGGGGGTGGCTCAGCCGGTAACACTCGTGCCAGTGCCGGGCCATCCGGGTCCAGGTGTCTTCGGGCACCTCGCCGTCGATGAGCAGGGCACGCTGGAATGGGTGCAGCCGGTCGAAGATGGCGTCGCTCATGCCTGCTCCGTCCGAGGTCAGCACGAACACCGGGGTGCCGGGGTGAAGCCGGGCCACCCGCCCGGCTTCGTGCATCGTATCTTCGGCCAAGCCGTCCACGATGGCAACCGCCGTGCCGCCCGCCCCCGCCGTACCCGCCGCGGGCAGGCTGTCCAGCAGGGGCAGGAGCTGATCCTGCCAGCGCCCCGGCTGGGTCTCCACCATGGGCAGGACGTCCAGCATCGATGGCGAGGACGTGGCCAGGAATTCGCGCCGCAGGGCATCGGCCTGCGGGCTGAGCAGGACCACGTGGTCGACCGGGAACGGGGCCGGCCCCTGGCCGTTCAGCGACGGATGGGCGGCGGCGGTGAGCTCGTGCCGCTCCCAGGCCCGGTGCCCCAGCTCCAGCAGTACGGCCAGAGCCAGCGCGCTGTCCCCGCACAGCAGCAGCTGGCGCAGCCCGGGCTGCACGATCCGGTCGGCCAGCGCGGTGGCCGTCGACTCCTGCGGGCAGAGCACGTCGGCGAACCAGTGGCTGGAGATGCCGCTGTTCCACCCCCGCCAGTGGTCCGCGTGCCGTGGGTCATCGATCCGTACCACCAGGTGCGGCTGACGCTCCGGGTCCGGCCGACGGTACCGCCGGGTCAGAATGCGGCCGACCGCGTCCAGGACGGCTTCGTTGCCGGTCAGGTCCTTGCTCAGCGCGTAGACGTAGGTGAGCGCGCATCCTCGCCACCCGGTGATGATCGGCAACAGGATCCGCTCGGTCGCGGGGTTGCCCACCATCACATGCGCTCCGGTGGCCCGGGCCTCCTCCAGCAGCGGATGGCCGCCGTCCGGTTCGATGACCACGATCCGGCCCGGCCGGCCGGTCTGAGCCAGCCGCTGCAGCAGCGGCATGGTGAGCGCATCCAGCCCGGTGAAGATGGCGGCATCCTTCACGAACCGGGCCCGGACCCGGGAGAGCGGCTCCCGCCACAGCGTCGCCGCCGCGCCCACCGCGCCGATCAACGTGGCCCCCAGGCAGATGATCTGCCCCAGCTGCAAGGCCAGCGGCGCCTGCCCCGGGCAGGCATTTCCGCCGCCGTACGCGGCGGGCGGGTTCCCCACGTACAGGCCCAGCACTCCGCCCACCACGGAGACCCTGGTCTGATCGCCCCGGCACGGTGCCAGCGCCGAGGTGCCCAGCACCGCCCCGACCGCCACCATCGCGGCGATGGTGATCAGCCCGACCGTGTGGTTCTGCTGCCTCCGCCGGGGCCACCAGAACGCGGCCCAGGCCACAAGCCACACCAGGACCGCGGCCAGCAGCGTCGTGTCGTTGGTGGGCCGCAGCTCAGCCCGCCACCACACGGAACTGATGCGCAGCCACTCCGGATCATGCGCCGTCACCCAGGCGCCCCAGGCCAGATAGGCCGTGACCACCAGCCCGGCCCCGGCGGGAGCCAGCCAAAGAAGCATCCGGTTCACGTGAAACCACGCGAGCCGGTAGGTCATCACGGCTCCCATCCCCAAGCCGCGGCATCACGACTCAGACATTGATGCCGCAAATACCCCAATTAGAGGTATAGCGTCGGCCGGGTGTCAACACCCGGCGGTCAGGGATGGGATTGGGAGATGGCGAGGTCGCGGCGTCGTTCCTGAACACAAATTCTAACTCCGGCCCCTTTGGTAAGGATGACCTAGTCACGTCCAACTGAACACGCGATGAACAGGTCTCCCTTTACCGAACTGCTGCGACATTTGCCCCGCGCTTCGTCGCGACTTTGTCCTCCACTCTGCTGGAGCCGGGCTGAAACGTACCTACGGGGTCTGGCCATGGCCGTTTCCGGCGGAAACCGGGAAGGCCGGAATTAACGCGGTACGCCGTTTGACGAACCGGGCTTGAACGAGGTCAGGGGTATCCCGCTTCAACTCATGCATCTAAGACTGAATTTCATTCGGCCGTACGCCAAGTCTTCGCTCGCAGCTGGCGCCGAGCGATTTGCCCGAACTTGCACGCCGTCGTCGGGCGGTAAGACCAGCGCGCCGAGCGCCCCTGGCGAAGCCCGGCCAGCCGGCTCGGCGTGGGCCGGTCAACGCTCGCTGCAACGGCCAGTTCGTGCCGCCGGTCATCCCTGAGTCGCAGGTAGTGCTTCTCTTCATGCTCGCGGCGCCAACCAGATAAGACCGCAGCGGGTTGGCCTGCGATTACGCGTCCGGCGTCCCCATTGACAGATGTCGGGCTTTTGCCGGGAATGAGGCCGATGAGTGGCATCAACGTTGTCATGCACGTTAACGCGCCAGCCGCTCAGTTCTATCTGGTCCGAGCGTTAGCGAACTGTGTTCTCGGACCAGCCCCGCGCTGTGCGGCGATACTCTAGCTTTATGCGGGTGAGCAGAACTGGCTTGCCCGAAGTGGCTCGCGCTGCATCCGTCACATGGATGGACAGGCACCACTTCCGATGGTGGCCGTGCTTGGCTGACTACTCTATGTTATCTTTTGGCTTCTGCCGCTGCGGTCAGTGACTAACATCCTTTGAAGCTCCCTGGCCGGAGCCTGAACTTCCCATCACAGAGCGGGGCGACCCGCCGCGAGAAAGCAGTCCGATGACGGCTCCCAATGAGGCCCGCCCGCCGGCCACCTCGCCTCAGCCCGGTAAGGTCACCTCTCCTCTAGTCAAGGGCAGCGGCACGCTGGCCCACACCGTGCATTGTGCAAATGAGATCAGCAACGCGGCCCGGCGGAGCGGGGTCGGCCTGCCGCTGCGGGACTGGCAGGCAGGGTTTCAGTCGCGCGCCTAGGAGCGGAGCCCGGCATGGGCGTAACCCCCTTCCCGCTCGATCAGTTTGTCCTCAAAGTACAGAGCCGTTGTGATCTCGCCTGTGACCATTGCTACGTATACGAGGCCGCTGATCAGAGTTGGCGTGGGCAGCCCAAGGGCATTCCCGACGATGTGCTCCGGCGATCCGCACAGCGGATCGCCGAGCACGCGTCAGCTCATGACCTGCGCTCCGTCGAGGTCGTCCTGCATGGTGGCGAGCCGCTGCTAGCTGGCGTGGATGGGCTGCGCCGGATAATTACTGAGCTCCATTCTGCTGTGCGCGGCGTGTGCGGGCTGGATCTGTTTATCCACACAAATGGCGTTCGGCTGACTGAGGCGTTCTGCGAGCTCTTTGCGGAATTCAATGTCCGCGTCGGTATTTCCATCGACGGGAACCGGGCGGCCAATGATCGCCACCGGCGCTACGCAAACGGGCGCAGCAGCTACGACCAGGTGGTCCGGGCCATCAACCTGCTGCGGACGGACCGGTTCCGTCCGTTGTACGGCGGGCTGCTGTGCACGATCGACGTCGCCAACGATCCGGTCGCGGTCTACGAGGCTCTGGTCGCCCTGGACCCGCCGCGGGTGGACTTTCTGCTGCCTCACGCCACCTGGGATGAGCCTCCGCCGCGTGACCCGGGCCGGGACGAGCAGTATGCGGAATGGCTGATTGCGATCTTCGATCGCTGGGTCGCGGACGGACGGCCGACCGGCATCCGGACCTTCGATTCGATCCTGTCCACCTTGACCGGAGGTGACAGCTTCACCGAAGCGCTGGGGCTGGCCCCGGTCACTCTGGCCGTGATCGAGACCGACGGCACGTACGAGCAGGTGGACTCGCTCAAGGTCACCTATGACGGTGCTCCGGCGACCGGGCTGAACGTCTTCAGCGATGCGCTCGACACGGTGGCCGGGCATCCCTCGATCGTGGCCCGCCAGCAAGGTCTGGACAGCTTGAGCCGGACCTGCCAGGAGTGCCCGGTCGTTTCCAGTTGCGGCGGGGGCTTGTACGCCCACCGGTACCGGTCTGGCCGTGGATTCGATAATCCGTCCGTTTTTTGCGCAGACTTGCTGAAATTGATCAGCCATGTTGAGCAGCGGCTGCCTCAGGTGTCCGCCCATCATGAGATGTCGGGGGAGGATTTCCGCGGCTTGGCGTCCGGCGCCGGCAGCGCGTCGGCGGTGCGAGAGCTCATCGATGGGCAGCGGACACTCCGCCGCGCCCTGCTGACCGTGGTCTACCGAGCCGCCAGCACGGACGCGGCCGTGGACAATGCGGTGCGCGCGCGGCTGCGGGCGGCCTGGAACCTGCTGTCAGTGGTCGACACCGAGCACCCCGACGCTCTCGACCTGGTGCTGCGTCATCCCTTTGTCCGGCTCTGGGCGGCGCGCTGTCTGGGCCAGCTCGAATCACCGGCCCCGGCGGTGGGCGCCGATCTTGACTATCTCAGTGCTCTGGCCGCTTCGGCCGCTATCCGGGCCGGTATCACCGCGGACGTGAGCGTTCCCATCTCCGCTGGTGCGGTCCTGCTGCCCACGATCGGCCGCCTGGTCGTCGAGCCCGATCAGCCCGAGGTCACTATCGCGCACCTGACCGTCGATGGTGAAGCAGTCCAGTTCCGGGTCGGCGACGACTGGTGGAAGCTGGCCATCAGCGACATGTTCGGCAGCAATGCGGATCCGGTTCTGGCCGGCGACGATCATCGGACTGCGGAGTGGCAGCCGACCCGGTTCCTCCGGGCGGGCGGCGTGACCGTCGCGATCGAAGACGCTGACCCGTTCCGCGACTGCTACGGCTCGGCCGTGCTCCCCGCTCTGTCCGGCGCACAGTTTGCCAACTGGCAGCGAGATTTCCGCGCGGCCTGGGCCGAGATCGAGACGAGCTATTCCGATTACGCTCCGGCCATCAGAGCCGGACTTTCGGCGCTGGTGCCGCTGACATCGGTATCGAAGCTGGACGGCGTCGGAGCGGCGGAAAGACATGCGTTCGGCGCGGTGGCCGTGGCGGTACCGGCCGATCCGGCCCGTATGAGCCGCGCGATCGTATCCGCCTTCCAGCGGGCCAAGTTTGGCGCGGTCGTCGACCTCTTCGATTTGTGCGACCCAGACAGCCCGGATGCGCCGTCAGTGAGCCGGCGGATCGAAGAGGCGTATGTCGAATTGGCGGTCGGAGATATCGATGCCACCAGTGACGCCATAGCGCCGCTGCTGAACTGCGATGCTCTCACCCCGGAAGGCCAGCGCTTCGTGGCGGAGATGCACCAGTCGGCGTAAGCTCTGGGACAGGTGTGACTCAGTTTGCACTTGAAAACTATTGTGCCAGCTGTTAATCAATGAAAGGTGTAAGGTCCGGACCGCACGGGTTTCGGACTCTGGTCACCTGACGCGAACTCCTATATTCTGCTTTTCTCGGGCGCCTTCGGCAGCGGAAGGCGCCCGCTAAGTATGGGGAGGTTTGCGCGGTGCAGCCTGTCGGGGGGAATGAACCGTCTATTTCAAGCAGCGGTCTACGTCCTTATTTCTTCCTGAGCTACGCGCGAACACCCAAGCGTGATCCCTCTGATCGCAGCGACCCTGACCGTTGGGTCTACAAGCTCTATACAGATTTGTGCGACGAGATTTTACAACTGACGGATGTCCAGCCCGACGAGGCCGGATTTATGGATCGGGAGAACAAGCTCGGTGCTGAATGGTCGCCAGAGCTGATAGCGGCGCTGAAATCGTGCCGGGTCTTCGTGCCCCTCTACTCGCGCCGTTACTTCGAAAGCGACAACTGCGGGCGGGAATGGTTCGCGTTCGCCAAGCGTGAGGTGATGCACCGGGCCGAGGGTGGAGAGGCTGCCGACGCGATCGTCCCGGCGCTCTGGCATCGAATGGACCGGGAACAGATTCCAGAGGTTGCCCAGTCCTTTCAGTACGATCATGCCGATCTGGGCGCACGCTATTCCGACGAGGGCTTCTACGGCATCATGAAGCTCAGGAATTACCGGGCTGATTACCAGCGGGCGGTTCACCATCTCGCCAAGCGCATCATTGAGATCGGGGATCAGAGCGTCGCCC
Source organism: Streptosporangiaceae bacterium (assembly GCA_036495425.1). Classification (GTDB taxonomy): domain Bacteria; phylum Actinomycetota; class Actinomycetes; order Streptosporangiales; family Streptosporangiaceae; genus Bog-532. The sequence continues at coordinate 13,807 of DASXMW010000217.1, forward strand.
ATGCCGATGATGGCGTGCAGGATTTTGACCGCAAGGATTTTGAATCACTACGAAGTGCTTTTGGGCCAGCCAGCGCCAAACGGACGACCGATGGCCGGCTGCAGATAACCGTACTGGCTCACACCACATCTACCTTGCCGGCCGGGCGAGCCGGTGACTATTACGGTGAATCCGCGCATGTATGGAGCCCTTACCGTCCGACTTATCCACAGCCGCTGGCTCATTATGCGGTGGAATTGGCCAAGAAGTGCCTGGACTGTGAGCCGTCGTTCGAGGCCTTTGACGATGATGGGCTGAAAGCGGCTGACGACGGGCAGGCACCACCCAGGCTGTGCCTGGTCGATGCCTGGGTCAGCATGTCGGACTCCCATCTCGAAAAGTTGAGCGCACTCAATCAGATCAGCGAGCCCTGGGTGAGCGTGCTGGTGCCCTGGAACAGCCAGGACGAAGAATTCGGCCAAGCCGAAGAGATCCTGCGCGATCGCCTGTACCGGCAACTGGGGGACAAACTCGACGGCGTGCCGCGGCGGTGCCGGATGGCCGCGGATGGGATCCCGACCTTGCGCGATTTCAGCGAACTCCTGCCCGAAATGACGATGATCATGCTGAAGAGATATCGCAAGAACGCACCGGCCCGTCCCCCCGAGGGTGAGCCTGTCAGCCGTCCGCGGCTCCGCCAAGCCGCACCCGGGGACTTCGGAGGTTTCCGATGACCGAATCCGGTACCGGCCAGATCGTCACCTTCTATTCGTACAAGGGCGGGACCGGCCGGACCATGGCCATGGCCAACGTCGCCTGGATCATCGCCAGTCATGGTAAACGCGTGCTCACGATTGACTGGGACCTGGAATCGCCCGGTCTGCACAAGTTCTTTCACCCGTTCCTGGACGAGTCCACGGTCAGTGCCACCCCCGGCGTCATCGAGATCATCAACGAATACGCGTCAGCGGCGGTTGATCCCGGCCCGCGGAGCAAGGACTGGTACCTGGAGTGCGCCCGGGTCGAGCGCCATGCGGTGTCGCTGGAATGGCCTTTCCCGGACGGCGGCCGGCTGGACTTCCTGTCGGCCGGGCGCCAGAATCGCGACTACTCCTCGGCCGTGGTCTCGCTCGACTGGGACAACTTCTACGACCGGCTCGGCGGCGGCAAATTCTTCCGGGCCATGCGTGAGGACATGAAGCACAACTACGACTATGTCCTCATTGACAGCCGGACCGGGCTGTCGGACGTGGCCGATATCTGCACCATCGAACTCCCCGATGTACTGACCGTCTGCTTCACGCTCAGCGATCAGAGCATCGAGGGCGCGGCCAATGTGGCCAAACAGATCAGCGGGCGCTACCGGAACCGGAACATCCGGGTGCTGCCGGTGCCGATGCGTATCGAGGACGGCGAAAAGGAGAAGCTCGACATCGGCCGGTCGCTGGCCCGGATGCGATTCGAAGGCTTTCCCTCCGGGATGAGTCAGGACAGCGCGGCTCTGTACTGGGCCTCGGTCGAGGTTCCCTACAAGCCGTTCTATGCGTTCGAAGAGATCTTGGCCACTTTCGGCGACGATCCGGGCTCACCGGCCTCCTTGCTTTCCTCGTTCGAACGGATCACCGACGCGGTCACCGAGGGCGAGATCACCGCATTGCGGCCGATCCCGGATGAGCGACGGCTGCAGTACAAGGAACTCTTCGCGCGGCGGCAGCCGTCGGTCCTGACCCAGGTCTATCTGAGCTATGCGCCCGAGGACCGGATGTGGGCCGACTGGATCGAGGCCGTGCTGACCCAGGCCGGTTTTCAGGTCGTGCCGCGCAGCGTCGTGGCCACCGCGCCTCTGGTCAGCGTGGACCTGCAAGCGGAGGAGGAACTCCAGGGAGCGCCCCGGGCCATCGCCATCCTGTCTTCGGCTTACATGCATTCGGCCGAGGGCCGATCGGTCTGGAAGGCTCTGTCGGCGGTGGACGCGGCCGGTGTCCGGCGGCAGCTTGTTTCGGTCCGGGTCAGCGACGGGCGGGTCAGCGATCCGTTTGCCGACCATCCCGTGATCGACCTGGCTCGGCTTCTGGACGAGGACCAGGCCAGCACCAAGCTGCTCTGGGCCCTGGACCGGCCCGCCCTGCCCCCGGGCAGCGGCGCCGGGAGCGCCGAGAAGCCGCGATTCCCGGGCCGGGTCCCGCCGATCTGGAACGTATCGGCCCGGAACGTGGACTTCACCGGCCGCGCCGCCGCCCTGGAACGGATCCGCGACCAGCTGGCCGGGGGTGGTACCACCGCGGTGGCCGCGCTGGCTCTCTACGGACTCGGCGGGGTGGGCAAGACCCAGCTCGCGCTGGAGTACGCGCACCGGTTCATGGCCGACTACGACCTGGTCTGGTGGGTGCCCTCCGAGCGATCTGATGAGGTCACGGCCGCCCTGTCCAGCCTGGCCCGCAAGATGGGCCTGCGGGTCGGCGACAACGTGGCCGAAGCGGCCGAGGCGGCCCTGGAGGAGTTGCGCCGTGACACCAGCCCGCACTGGCTGCTGATCTTCGACAATGCCGACGACCCCAAGCAGCTTGAGCCCTACCTGCCCTCGGGGTCCGGGCATGTGCTGATCACATCGCGCAATCAGGCCTGGACCCGGTCGGCCGAGCCGCTCGAGGTGGACATGTTCACGCCCGAGGAGAGCGTGGCCCACCTGGTCCGGCACCTGCCGGAGCTGGACCCGGCCGACGCCCGGATGGTGGCGGACGCTCTCGGTCACCTGCCGTTGGCCGTCGAGCAGGCCAGCGCCTGGCTGGAGCAGACCGGGATGCAGCCCCAGGCCTACGTGGCCGAGCTCAGCACCCGGACCACCCGGATCCTGGGCCTCAACCAGCCGTCTGACTACCAGACCCCGGTCGTGGCCACGTGGAATCTTTCCTTCGAGCGGCTCCAGCAGCAGTCGCCGGCCGCCGTGCGCATGCTGCAACTGCTGGCCTTCTTCTCGCCCGGGCCCATCTCACTGGACCTGCTCTACAGCGACGAGATGTACGAGGCGCTGCAACCGTTCGATCCGAACCTCAGCGAGCGGCTCATGCTGCCCCGGGTGATCCGGGACATCAGCCGGTTCGCGCTGGTCAAGGTCGATCAGGGCAGCAACTCGCTGCAGATCCACCGGCTCGTGCAGGCGGTGATCAGGTCGCAGCTGACCGACGACGATGAGCGCGACGAGGTCCGCCACGCGGTCCACCGGATTCTGGTCGGGGCCAGACCGCGACGGGGAGAGACCGAAGACGCGGCCAACTGGCCGGTCTACGAGTTGATCTGGCCGCACGTGGGACCGTCCCAGGCGGAGGAGTGCACGGACCCGCAGACTCGCCAGTTGCTGCTCGACTGGGTGCGCTATCTGTGGATGCACGGCGACTACGAGACCTGCCTGAGCCTGGCCCAGCGTCTGCAGAATCTGTGGACTCATGTCCTGGGCCGCGATCACTCACAGACGCTGTACCTGCAGTCCCAGATCGCCAACGTCCTGCGTTTCCAGGGCCGGTTCAACGAGGCCCGCGATCTGGACACTCTCGTTCTGGAACGGCAGCGTCAGGTGCTCGGCGCCGACCACCTCCTTACCCTGATCACCGCCAACGGGCTGGGCGCCGACCTCAAAGCGCTGGGTGAATACCGGCAGGCGCTGGAAATCGACCGGCAGACCCACGGCAGCTTCAAAGAGGAGTTCGGGGAAGACTACGAACGAACAATGGTGGCTGCTTACAACCTGGCCGTGTCGCTGCGGTTGGTCGGAGACTACGACGCAGCCTTCCAGTTGGCCCAGGACACCGTTGACCGCCGCCGGACGGTGATCGGGTCCTACCATCAGTACACCCTTTCCGCGGCGACTGCCCTGGCCAACGACTTGCGGGCGATAGGCGCGTTCCGCGATTCCGTGGCTTTGCTGCGCGACACGCTGGCTAGCTACCAGGCCAACATCGGCGATGACATGCCGGACACCTTGCGCGCCGCGATCGGCTTGGCCGTCTCGCTGCGAAAAGCGGGAGAGCAGGCCGAGGCCATGAACCTGGCCCGGGAAACCTACGACCGGTACGAGCGTCGTTACGGTCTCAGCTACCCCGACACTCGCCTGTGCGCGATCAACCTGGCCTGCGACTACGCGGCCGCGAACAACATGTCCAAGGCCCTCAGCCTGGTGACCGAGGTACGGAGCGGACTGGAAGCCGGGCTGGGAGCCGACCACCCGGACACCCTGGTGGCCGCCAACAACCTGGCCTGCTACCTGCGCTCCATCGGCCGGCTCGAGGAGGCACACCGGCTGGCCGAGAACACGCTGACCCGCATGCGCAGCAAGCTCGGCGAGACCCACCCGCTGACGCTGGCCTGCGCGGTCAACGTGGCCAACTGCCTCGGAGACGCGGGGAAACTGGATGCGGCCGAAGCGCTGGAACAGGAGACGATAACCCAGCTGACCAGCGTTCTGGGCGCCAGGCATCCCGATACGCTGGTGTGCCAGGCCAACCTGGCGGTGACGCTCCGGGATTCGGGCCGGGATCGTGAGGCGAAGGACCTCAGGGCCCAGGTCCTGGCCGAGCTGTCCCAGGTGCTGGGCGCCAGCCACCCGGACGCGATTCAGCTTCGCGAAGGCCAGCGCATCAACCGCGACCTGGAGCCGCACTACATCTGATTGGCCTTGGTCTCGGAAGACAGCCAGTGCAGGATGTCCGGCAGCACGTCCAGCGCGCTGAAGTGCGCGGCGCCCGCCTGCACGACCACGGTGGCGCTGGCGATCCGCTGCGCCAGCCACATGGCGTGGCTGACCGGGGAAAAGTTGTCGACCGCGCCGTGCCAGAGCAGGACGGGAACTCTGATCGTGCCTGGATCAAACCCCCAGGGCAGCTGAAAGGCCAGCACGTCATCGATCCAGCCATCCGCGGAGTTGCGCAGCGCCTCGGCGTACGTCTGCAGCAGCTGGGCGCGGATGCCGGGGTCGGCCACCACCCGGCGGTCCGAGTCGGGCATCTCCGGATGCAGGCTGGCCAGCAGGCTGGCTGGATTGGCCCGGACCGCCTCGGCGGCGGCCTCGGTTATGGCGGCCAGGCCTTTGTAGCCGCTGGCCGCGGCGGTGTGCTCGGAAACGTTGGACTGAGTCATGCCGTCGTACCAGTCGAGGCCCTCCGCGCCCCGGGGAGCCAGGCCGACCAGGACGGCCGCTTTGGTGAGGCGCTCAGGCATCAGGGCCGCGCAGGCCAGGGCGTGCGGGCCGCCTCCCGACCGGCCGACCACGGCGAACTTGTCCAACCCGTAGGCGTCGGCGATGGTCAGCACGTCGGTGGCGGCGTCCGCGACCCGGCGCCCCTGGTACCGGTCCGATTTCCCGTAACCGGGGCGGTCGAAGGTGATCAGCTGGATGCCCAGGCGATGCAGGACCGCGCCGCGGGGTCGCGGCCCCAGCCGGCTTCCCGGTGTCCCGTGCAGCAAAAAAACGGGCTTTCCATCCGGGTCGCCGTAGCACTTGGTGGAAAGCTGCCTGCCGTCGGGAGTTTTCAGCTGATAGGTCAAGATCAATTCCTGCCGTTTTGTACCGTTTGCTACGCATGGGCGAATCAATCATCGGCATGGTGCCGATGCTGCGCAACGGCAGGAAGTCCTCAACTAAGGCCTCAGCGGTCCCAAGACAGCTGATCTGGCTGCGGCGCTTACACCCGTAACTCGGAAGCGGCGCAGCCGGCCATGCGGAGGGCGAAGGCGCCGTACTCGCGAGCGACATAAGTGTCGGTGAAACGGCCCGACGGGCGGAACCAGGATTTGGCGCCGTTACCCATCTCCAGGACGGCGAAGGCGGCCAGGTCCGGGTGGGCGGCCTCGAACCGCCCGGCCCGGCAGCCCGCGGCGATGATGGCGCGGACGCGGCTGGCGTAGCGGTCTCGTTTGGCCACGATCGCCGCGCGGTTGGCCGGGTCCAGGCTGCGGACCTCGGTGTTGCAGACCGTCACCTCGGCCGGGTTGCGCAGGAAGTCCAGCACCAGGGACTCGGTGGCCGCGCGCAGCTGCTCCGAGACGTCCCCGACCCCGGCCAGCGCCTCTTCCTGGGCGCTGAGCGCCCGGTCCATGGCCTTGTCCATGATGGCGAACAGGATGTCCTGCTTGGAGGTGACGTGGTTGTACAGGCTGGAGGCGCGGACGCCGAGGGTCTCGGCGATGTCCTTCATGGAGGTGCCGCGGTAGCCGCGCTCGGCGAACAGCCGGCAGGCCGTGTCGATGACGGCGCCCCGGCTGAGGCTGACCGTCATTGACCGCTCCATGCCCAGCACTCTACGGTAACGAATGAACGTTCGTTAGCCTGTTTCGGGTGGCGGCCCTCCGGCGCCGTCACCCGCGGGAGGGACCGCCCATGACCGCCTCCGGAGCCTGGGAGCTGGACGCCGAGCACGAGGACTTCCGGGCCAGCGTCCGGAGCTTCGTGGATCGCCAGGTGCGCCCGGTGGTCGAAGAAGCCGAAGAAAAGGGCCGCCCGCCCGCCGCCCTGCTCACGGCGATGGGCCGCGCGGGCCTGCTGGGCCTGGCCGTGCCCGAACAGTACGGCGGCGGGGCCGGTGACTCGCTGGCCATCGTGGTGCTGTCCGAGGAACTGGCCCGGGCCAGCGGCGGCATCGCGGTGACCGCGCTGGTCACCGGCTACATGTCCACCCCGCACATCGCCAAGTTCGGGACCGGCGCCCAGCGGCGGAAGTACCTGCCACCCCTGGTCGCCGGGGAGAAGATCGCCTCGATCGCGGTCACCGAGCCCGGTACCGGCTCCAACGTCGGCGGCCTCACCACCCGGGCCACCCCGGCTGACGGTGGATTCGTTCTGAACGGCACCAAGATGTTCATCACCAACGCCGGCCTGGCCGATGTGCTGATCGTGGCCGCGCGGACTTCGCCGGACGGGCATCGCGGCATCACCACGTTCCTGGTCGACGCCGGCCACCCCGGCCTGTCCCTGGGCCAGCCGCTGCGCAAGCTGGGCTGGCACGGCTCGGACACCCGAGAGGTCATCCTGACCGACTGCTTCGTGCCCGCCGACGCCGTCCTGGGTGAGCCGGGCCGGGGCTTCCACCAGATCATGTCGGCCTTCCAGCTGGAGCGGCTGACCCTGGCCGGGATGGGCGTCGGGCACGCGGCCGAGTGCCTGTCCGCGGCCACGGCCTACGCCGCCGAGCGGGACGTGTTCGGGGTGCCGCTGATCAGCAAGCAGACCATCCGGCACCGGCTGGCCGCGATGTCGGTCGAGCTGGAAGCGGCTCAGCTGCTGACCTACCGGGCCGCGGCCCGGATGGACGCCGGGCATCCCCAGGCCGGCGCCTCGGTGGCCAAAGCCAAGTACCACGCGGCCATCGCGGCCTGCCACATCGTGGACGAGTGCGTGCAGCTCTTCGGCGGCAGCGGCTTCCTGGAGGAGACCCCGGTGGCCCGGCACTACCGCGACGTCCGGGTGCTGCGCATCGGCGGCGGGACCGACGAGATCCAGCTCGAGATCCTGGCCAAGGACCTCCCCGCGTGACCACACCAGCCGGGGACGTCCGCCAGGCCATCGTCGCGGCCGAGCAGGGCAACGACACGTCCCGCTGGCCCGGCAAGCTTCCCGTCGCCGACCGCCTGGCCGTCCTGCTCGACCCCGGCTCCTGGCGCGAGGACGGCCTGCTGGCCAACGCCGCCACCCGGGGCCTGCCCGCCGACGGCGTGCGCACCGGGGTGGGCCGGATCCACGGCCGGCCGGTGGCGGTCATCGCCCACGACTTCGCGGTCAAGGCCGGATCCTGGGGCCGGCTGACCTGCGAGAAGCAGGTCCGCATCCTGGAGCGGGCCGACCGCGACCTGCTGCCGGTGGTGTACCTGGTCGACTCGGCCGGCGGCCGGCTCACCGACCAGCTCGGCTTCTTCTCCGACCGGCGCGGCGCATCGCGCATCTTCCAGCTGCAGGTGGCGCTGTCCGGCCGGGTGCCGCAGATCTGCTGCCTGCACGGCCCGTCGGCGGCGGGGGGTGCCTACATGCCCGCGTTCACCGACTGGGTCGGCATGGTCGAAGGCCACGCCTCCATGTACCTGGCCTCGCCGCGGGTGGCCGAGAAGGTGACCGGCGAGCGGACCACGCTGGAGGAGATGGGCGGCGCGATCATGCACGCCACCGTGTCCGGCTGCGCCGACGAGGTGTTCGGGTCGGACTGGGAGGTCATCACCGCGGCCCGGCTGCTGCTGTCCTACCTGCCCGACAGCTGGGAACAGCGCCCGCCCCGGGCCGACGCCTCCCCGCCCGCCAGCGCCGACTGGTCCGGTGTCATCCCGGCCGCCGAGTCCGAGGGCTACGACGTCCGGGACGTGATCGACGGTGTCGCCGACGCCGGCTCGTTCTTCGAGATAAAGGCGCGCTGGGCCCAGGAGATCGTCGTCGGGCTGGCCCGCCTGGACGGCCGGGTGGTGGGCCTGGTCGCCAACCAGCCGCAGGTGCGCAGCGGGGCCATCTTCGTGGATTCGGCCGACAAGGCCGCCCGCTTCATCACGCTGTGCGACGCCTTCAACGTGCCGCTGATCTTCCTGCACGACGTGCCCGGGTTCATGGTCGGGGTGGCCGTGGAGCGGCAGGGCATCATCCGCCACGGGGCCAAGATGATCACCGCCATGGCCAGCGCCGAGGTGCCCAAGTTCTCGGTCATCCTGCGCAAGAGCTACGCGGCCGGCTACTACGCGATGTGCGCCCCCGGCTTCGAGCCCCGGGCCTCGATCGCGCTGCCCACCGCGATCATCGGCCCGATGGCCGCCGAGGCCTCGGTCAACGCGATGTACGCCCGCAAGCTGGCCGGCATCGCCGATCCGGACGAGCGGGCGGCCTTCGTCGAGGCTCGGCTGGCCGAGCAGCGGGCCGACATCAACCTGCTCCGGGTGGCCAGCGAGCTGGTGGTGGACACGGTGGTCGAACCGGACGGCCTGCGGGACGAGCTGATCGCCAGGCTCGCCGAGGCCGAGCACTGGACGCGCCGGCCCACTCGCCGGCATCATCACATCAGCCCGGTGTGATCACGACGACGTGGCCCGCCTCCGCGGGTGACCATTGGGGAGGATGTCCATGGCCGACAATCTGAGCCAGTTGCTGGCGACCCCGCTGCAGCCGCTGCGCGAGCAGTGGCGGTCGGCGGCCCAGGCCCTCCTGCTGGCCGAGGCCCGGAGCCGGCACGACGAGAGCCCGGACTCCTACTGGACCTGGGTCGCGGAGCAGCAGCGCTGGATGCAACCGTGGGACACGGTGCGCACCGGCGAGCTGGGCGACTTCACCTACTTCGCGGGCGGCCGGATGAACGTGGCCGACAACTGCGTCGACCGCTGGGCCGAAGACCCGGCCACCGCGAGCCGGACCGCGGTGATCTGGGAGGGCGAGCCCGGCGACGTCCGCACGGTCAGCTACGCCGAGCTGGCCGGCGAGGTCAGCCGGCTGGCCGGCGCGCTGGCCGAGCTGGGCGTGACCAAGGGCGACGTGGTCGCGATCTACATGCCGAACGCGATCGAGGCCTTCACCGCGGTGCACGCCTGCAACCGGATCGGCGCCATCTACACGATCCTGTTCTCCGGGTTCGGCCCGGACGCGGTGCGGTCCCGGCTGGAGGCGTCCCGGGCCAAGCTGGTCATCGTGCTCGACGCCTCCTACCGGCGGACCCGGCTGATCCCGCTGCTGGACACCCTGCGCACGGCCCGAAAGCAGCTCCGCAGCGTGGAACACACGATCGTGGTCGACCGGACCGGGCGCGGGGTGCCGCTGCAGGACGGCGAGATCTCCTACGCCGACGCCCTGGGGCTCGCGCCCGGGGGCACCCCGGCGGTGCCGCTGGAGGCCAACGACCCGGCCTTCCTCATCTTCACCAGCGGCACCGAGGCCAGGCCCAAGGGCGTGGTCCACAGCGTGGCCGGCTTCCTGCTCGGCACCTGGGCCAACGTGCTCTGGCAGGTCGGCCCGGCCGGAGGCGACGTGTACTGGGTGGCGGCCGACGTCGGCTGGCTGACCTTCCCCATCCAGGCCGTGGTGGGCGGGCTGGCCAACGGCATGACCGTGGTCTGCTTCGAGGGGGCCATGGACACCCCGACCAGTGCCCGGTTCTACGAGCTCTGCGAGAAACACCACGTGACCAAGGTGCTGGGCGCACCGACGCTGCTGCGGATGCTGCGCAAGTACGGCGACGACCTGGCCGCCGCCCACCCGCTGCCCGACCTCAGGCTGGTCACCGTGCAGGGCGAGCCGCTGGACGGCGACACCTTCTCCTGGGCGAGCACGCATCTGGGCGGCGGGGTCCCGGTGGTCAACGCCTACGGCCAGACCGAGACCGGCTCGACCTGGGCCTACTCGGTGACCGGGGTGGAGGCGCTCAAGCCCGGCTCGACCGGGACCGCGGTCCCCGGGCACGTCTACGACATCCTCGACGACAACGGCCAGCCGGTGCCGCCCGGGACCAAGGGCAACCTGGTGCTGACCCAGCCGTTCCCCACCCTGGCCCGGACGGTCTGGGACGACCCCGGGCGCTATCAGCAGGCCTACTTCGGCCGTTTCCCCGGGTTGTACGGCACCAACGACGAGGCCGTGCTGGACCAGGACGGGCACCTGTGGGTGCTGGGCCGGGCCGACGACGTGATCAACGTGGCCGCGCACCGCATCTCCACCCTGGAGATCGAAGCCATCGCCACCGCCCACCCGCAGGTGGCCGAGGCCGCCGTGGTCGGCGTGGCCGACCAGACCAAGGGCACGGTCCCGGTGGCCTTCCTGACCCTGCTCGACGGGGCCGACCCGGGCCAGGTCAAGCAGGAGGTCGCGGCCGAGGTGTCCTCCCAGCTGGGCGGCTACGCCCGGCTGGGCGCGGTCTACCTGACCTCGGCCCTGCCCAAGACCCGCACCGGCAAGATCATGCGGCGCCTGCTCCGGGACGTGGTCGAACACGGCGAACCCCAGGGCGACACCAGCGCCATGGAGGACGTGGCCGGCCTGCAGGCGGCCCAGCAGGCCGTGCGGTCGGGCACGCCGGCCGGGAGCGTGTGAGCGGTGGCCGGACTCTGGTTCGAGCAGCTCGAGGCCGGCCTGCGGGTGGAGCACGCGACCACCCGCACGGTGACCGAGACCGACAACGTGCTGTTCACCACCATGACCATGAACCCGCAGCCGCTGCACCTGGACGCGGAGTTCGCGGCCACCACCGAGTTCGGCCGTCCCCTGGTCAACAGCCTGTTCACGCTGGGACTGGTGGTCGGCCTGGCCGTACCGGAGCTGACCCTCGGGACCACCGTGGCCAACCTGGGTTTCTCGCGGGTGGACTTCCCGGCCCCGGTGTTCGCCGGGGACACCATCCACGTGGTGACCGACGTGACCGAATCCCGCCGCTCCCGGTCCCGGCCGGACACGGGCATCGTGACCTTCGAACATCACGGGATCAACCAGCGCGGCGAGACGGTGTGCGTGGCCGTGCGCGCGGCCATGATGCGCTGCCAGCCGCCGGCTGAGGAGAAGTGACCTTCACATGAAGCTGCTGACCCGGGCCCGGAGCTTGCTGTTCATGCCGGGTACCCGGGCCGACATGGTGGCCAAGATCCCCCGCTTCGGCCCGGACGTGGTCGCGGTCGATCTGGAGGACGCGGTCGCCCCGGCCGACAAGGAGCGCGCCCGCGCCACCGCCGCGGCCGCGATCGACGCGCTGGACCCGGACGGGCCGGCCACGATCCTGGTCCGGGTCAACCCGGTCGGCTCGCCCTGGTTCGCCGCCGACGTGACCGCGGCCGCCCGCTGCGCCGCGGTCGGCCTGGTGGTGCCCAAGCTGTCCAGCCAGCACGATCTGTACGAGGTGCGGCAGGCGCTGGTCGAGAACGGGTGGGCCCACGCGCTGATCGTGGCCGGGATCGAGACCGCGCTCGGGGTCGCCGATGCCCGGCCGGTGCTGGCCAGCGGGGTGGCCGGGGCCTACTTCGGGGCCGAGGACTACATCGCCGACATCGGCGGCGTCCGCAGCCCCGGGGGCGAGGAGGTGCTGTACGCCCGCAGCCAGGTGGGCCTGGCCGCCCACCTGGGCGGCCTGCCCGCGATCGACCAGGCCGTGGTGGCGCTGGGCGACGACGAGCACTTCCTGGCCGATGCCCGGGCCGGCCGGGCCCTGGGCTACCAGGGCAAGATCTGCATCCACCCCCGCCAGGTCGAACTGGCGCACCAGGTGTTCACCCCCACCGCCGGGGAGGTGGCGCACGCCCGGGCCGTGCTGGCCGCGGGCGACGCCGGGGTCGGGGTGGTCGACGGCCAGATGGTGGACGGCGTGCACGTCAAGATGGCCGAGTCCGTGCTGGCCCGGGCGAGCGAGGCGGCACCCGGGGAGCCCGGGCGGCCGTGAGCTTCCAGCGGGTGCTGATCGCCAACCGCGGCGAGATCGCGCTGCGGGTGGTCCGCGCCTGCCGGGACGCGGGCCTGGCCAGCGTGGCCGTCTACGCCGACCCGGACGAGGGCGCGCCGTTCACCCGGCTGGCCGACCAAGCGCTGGCCCTGGGCGGCGGCACGGCCGCCGGCAGTTACCTGGACGTCGGGCGGTTGCTGGCCGCGGCCGACCAGGCCGGCGCCGACGCCGTGCACCCCGGCTACGGCTTCCTGGCCGAGAACGCGGACTTCGCCGCGGCCGTGCTCGACACCGGCCTGACCTGGATCGGGCCGCCGCCCGGGGTGATCCGGGCCCTCGGCGACAAGGTGCGGGCCCGGGCCATAGCCCGCCAGGCCGGCGCGCCGCTGGTGCCCGGCACCACCGCGCCGGTGGCCGACCCGGCCGAAGCGGTCCGGTTCGCCGAGCGGCACGGGCTCCCGGTCGCGATCAAGGCCGCGCACGGCGGCGGCGGCCGCGGCCTGCGCATCGCCCGGGACCTGGACGAGGTGGGCCCGCTGTTCGAGGCCGCCGTCCGCGAGGCCGCGGCCGCCTTCGGCCGCGGCGAGTGCTTCGTCGAGGCCTACGTGGAGCACGGCCGGCACGTGGAAGCCCAGGTCCTGGCCGACACCCACGGCACCGTGGCCGTGGTCGGCACCCGCGACTGCACGCTGCAGCGGCGCTACCAGAAGCTGGTCGAGGAGGCGCCGGCCCCGTTCCTGTCCGACGGCCAGCGGTCCGAGCTGGAGCGCTCGGCCGCCGCCATCTGCCGGGCCGCCGGGTACGTCAACGCGGGCACGGTCGAGTTCCTGCTGTCGCCGGCCGGTGACCTGTCCTTCCTCGAGGTCAACACCCGGCTGCAGGTCGAGCACTCGGCCACCGAGGAAGCCACCGACACCGACCTGGTCCGGGCCCAGCTGCTGATCGCGGCCGGGCATCCGGTCGCCGCCGCGCTCGGGACGGCCCCGCGGGCGGAGGACACCGCGATCGCGTCGCGCCGTCACGCTATCGAGTTCCGTATCAACGCCGAAGGTCACGGCCCGGAGTTCCCGCCCTCGACCGGGGTCATCAGTGCGTGGCGGCCTCCCAGCGGTCCCGGGATCCGGCTGGACTCCGGGGTCGACGCGGGCACCCGGGTCGGCGGCCAGTTCGACTCGCTGCTGGCCAAGCTGATCGTGACCGGGCGGGACCGGGGCCAGGCCATCGAGCGGGCCCGCCGCGCGCTGGCGGAATTCGAGGTCACCGGGGTCCAGACCACGCTGCCGTTCTTCCGCGACGTGCTGTCCGAGCCCGCGTTCACCGCCACCGGGCCGGACGGGTTCGCCGTGCACACCCGCTGGATCGAGCAGGAGTACCAGCCCGCCGGGGGTCCGGGCGCGGACGGTCCCGGCGATGACGGCGGGGGCGGCGGGGGTGGCGGCCGGGTGCCGGTCCGGATCGGCCGGCACTGGCTCACCGTGGACGTGCCCGGGCTGGCCCGGGCCGCCGAAGGCCCGCTGGCCCGGGCCCGGGAGCAGGCCCGCGACCGCCGGGAACGGGCGGAGCAGGCGGCCGGCGACGTGATCAGCGCGCCCATGCAGGGCACGGTGCTGCGGGTCGCGGTGGCCGACGGCGACGAGGTGACCGCCGGGCAGGTGCTGATCGTGGTCGAGGCCATGAAGATGGAGAACCCGCTGCGGGCCCCGCACCCGGGCCGGGTGACCGGGCTGCAGGTCAGCCCGGGCGACACCGTGGCTCAGGGCGCGGTGCTGGCCCAGATCGTGCTGGGCCAGGTCGTCCCGTGAGGGCGGGGCTGATGCTGGGCGCCGGCCCGGCCGGCGTGCCCGCGGCCGCCCGCCGGGCCGAGGAACTCGGTTTCGGCCTGGTCAGCTCGGGCGAGCACGTGTTCTTCCACGGCCCGACGTCGAACAGTTTCCTGACCCTGGCCGCCGCGGCCGCCGCCACCGAGCGGGTCCGGCTGGTCAGCACGCTGACCCTGCTGCCGCTGTACCCGATGGCGCTGGTGGCCAAGCTGACCGCCACCCTGGACCAGCTGTCCGGCGGCCGGTTCGAGCTCGGGGTCGGGGTCGGTGGCGAGTACCCGCCCGAGTTCGCGGCCAGCGGCGTGCCCGTGGCCGGCCGGGGCCGGCGGGCCGACGAGGCCCTGGCCGTGCTGCTCCGGCTGCTGTCCGGCCAGGAGGTCACCGCCGACGGCGCGTTCGGCTCCCTGGACGGCCTGCGCCTGGACCCGCCCCCGGTCCAGCGGCCGCACCCGCCGGTCTGGGTCGGGGGCCGCCAGCCCGCCGCCCAGCGCCGGGCCGGCCGGTTCGCCGACGTCTGGTTGCCCTACATGGTCAGCCCGGCCTCGCTGCGCCGGAGCCTGGCCGCGGTGCGCGGGTTCGCGGCCGAGGCCGGCCGTGAACCCGGCTCGGTCCAGGGCGCCCTGTTCATCTGGGGCAGCGTCGATCCCGACCCGGACCGGGCCCGCGCCGAAGCCGTCCGCTCGGTCGGCCAGCTCTACCAGCAGGACTTCGAACCCCTGGCCGACCGCTACCTGCTGCACGGCGACCCGGACATGCTGGTGGCCCGGCTGGCCGAGTACGCGGCGGCCGGAGCGGGCACCGTCATCTTCAGCCCCGCCTGCGCCCAGGAACGCGTCTCCGCCGTCACCGGCCTGTTCGCCCGCGACGTCCTGCCCAACATCTGAGCACCCGTAGGCGGGCGCGCGAGCACCGCCGGCCCGCTCAGGCCCCTGTGGCTGAGCGGCGCCGGCTCGTCAAGGCCCCGTGATCCCCGTTGATTCATGAGCCCCGCCGGCCCTACCCGGTTACTGCAGGCAGGGCTGCCTGGCCTTGGGCGGCCGCCCGGGCGGCCGCTTGGTGGCCAGGATCCGGCCGTGCTGGATGATCTCACCGCCCCAGACCCCGCAGGGCTCGCCGCGGTCCATCGCGCCGGCCAGGCACGACTTGCGCAACGGGCACGTGCGGCAGCCGGACTTGGCCAGTTCCAGGTCGGCCGGGCGCTCGGAGAACCACAGGTGCGGGTTGTTCGCGCAAGGTAGCGCGGCCCCGACATCTGCGGCCTCGCGGAGCAAGGTGGTCACTGCCATGTCTTCCCGGTGCATTCGTTGGGCCCCCTGTCATTTCCGTCCGAATGCGTCGATACCACTGTGGCCGGCCGGCCCCGGTTCCACATCGGCCAGAGGGATGATCCGGTGTCCTACGACAGGAGGATCACCAGGCCGGCCTTGTCGTACTCCTGGGGGTGTAGACGTCACATGGGCGGGGGGCTCATCGGCCCTGGAGAACGAAATGTCTGGACCCTCTAGCGGGTTATAGAAGTGAACGTCAGAGTGATAACCAGCCCCTCACCTAAAGGAGCTGACGTGGCAGACGAATACATCAAGAACCCGGACGCGGTGGCCAAGCTGACCGACGAGCAGTACCAGGTCACCCAGCAGTGCGGGACCGAGCCCGCCTTCAACAACGAGTTCTGGAACAACAAGGAGTCCGGCCTCTACGTCGACGTGGTGTCGGGCGAGCCGCTGTTCGCCTCGGTCCACAAGTACGACAGCCAGTCCGGCTGGCCGAGCTTCACCGTGCCGATCGAGCCGGGCAACGTGGTCGAGAAGAGCGACACCAGCTACGGCATGGTGCGGACCGAGGTCCGCTCCGCCCACGGCGACAGCCACCTGGGTCACCTGTTCAACGACGGGCCACCGGCGCAGGGTGGACTGCGCTACTGCATCAACTCGGCCGCCCTGCGCTTCATCCCGCTCGACGACCTGGAGCGCGAGGGCTACGGCACCTACATCAAGCAGATCGAAGAGGCCGAAGAGAAGGGGAGGGCCGCGAAGTGAGCGACCGTACCGAGACGGCCATCCTGGCCGGCGGCTGCTTCTGGGGCGTCGAGGAACTGGTCCGCAAGCTGCCCGGCGTGATCTCCACCCGGGTCGGTTACACCGGCGGTGACGTGCCCAACGCTACCTACCGGAACCACGGCACGCACGCCGAGGGGCTGGAGATCGTCTTCGACCCGGAGAAGATGTCCTACCGGGATCTGCTGGAGTTCTTCTTCCAGATCCACGACCCGACGACCAAGAACCGTCAGGGCAACGACATCGGCCTGAGCTACCGGTCGGCGATCTTCTACACCAGCGACGAGCAGAAGCGCGTCGCCGAGGACACGATCGCCGACGTGAACGCCTCCGGCCTGTGGCCGGGCAAGGTCGTCACCGAGGTCGAGCCCGCCGGGCCGTTCTGGGAGGCCGAGCCGGAGCATCAGGACTACCTGCAGAAGTACCCCGACGGGTACACCTGCCACTGGGTCCGCCCCGGCTGGAAGCTGCCGCACCGCGACCAGGACGCCGCGGTAACCCGGTAATCACGTACAGAGAAGGCCCCGTCCGCTGGCCGCGGACGGGGCCTTGGTGTGCCCGGTCAGGTGCCGTCAGGGATAGCTGACGACGTTGCTCGGGCCGGGGTTGTCGGCCGTGACCGGGGCCCCGGTGTCGTTGACCACGTGGTCGATGCCACCCATCCCGTTCAGGAACCGGGTGAACACGTCGTGCAGCTGGACGCCGGGGGTGTCCGGTACCGAGAACGCGGTCGCCGAGTGGATGTCGACGCCCTGGTTGAAGTAGGAGTAGCTGCCCATTCCGTAGCCGGAGAACCTGGTGACCTTGGACCCGATCACGAAGGCCGGGTAGCCATCGGTGGTCGGGCTGGACATCCAGGCCGCCTGGCTGGGCACCTCGTAGGGCATCTCGTTCTGGAAAAAGATGACCTCGCCGCCCTGGCCGTTCCACTCCACCTCGTTCTTCTTGTAGTGCTCGACGGCCAGCCCGTAGGCCAGCACGTCGTTGCCGTTCACCACGAGGCCGGTGTCGGCCGGGTCGCAGGTGGTGAAGCAGCCGTTGGCCCCGCCGCCCACGCCGTTCTGGTCGGGAGTGCCGGTCTGGCCGGCCCCGTGGTCGGCCCGCCAGGCCCAGATGTCGTCCAGGATCACGTGCGAGGCGTCCACCACCAGGCTGTCGGTGGCCTTACCGGCGGTGGCCCCGCCGATGCGGAAGAACACGTCCTGCAGCAGCGCCGGGTCGGACGCGCTGCCGAGCTTGCTGGTGAGCGCGGTACCCAGCTGGACCAGGTCGGGCGAGTTCTTCGGCCCAGCGTCCACGATCAGGCTGGACAGCTTGACCCCCCGCGGGTCCAGCACCTGCACGGCGGCGGTGCCGTTCTGCGGGACCAGGGTGGGGAAGCCGACGCCGAGCACCACCGTGTCCGGCCGCGACACCAGGATCGGGGCCTTCAGGTTGTACACGCCCGGGGTCAGGATCAGGTTCTTGCCCAGGGCCAGCGCCGCGTCGATGGCCACGATCGAGGTGCTCGGGGTGGCGATGAAGAACTTGCTGATCGGCAGGGCCGTGCCCGCGGTGCTGCCGCTGGCCCAGGACGGGCCGGAGGTGTTCTTCTGCAGCGACGGCACGAACACGCTGAACGCGCCGGAACTGCTGGCCTGCAGGAACGGCTCTTCCTGGGTCTGCGGGCTGGTGTCCAGGGTGGTGTACGGGTTGGCATTGCCGGGGTTGCCGCCGGTGAAGTTCGTCGCCGGGGCACCCGGGTCACCGGAGAAGACCTGGTTCCAGACGCCGTTCGACCAGCCGTCCAGGTTGGTGTTGCGGACGATGAACTGCTGCTGGGACCCGTTGACCGTGGTGCCGGCGAGTGACGAGTCGGCGATGAAGCCGCCGCTGGCGTACTGCGGGCCGGCCGAGCAGTAGTCCATCAGGGACAGGTTGCCGCCGGTGAGGTTGACCCGCCGCATGGGCGCGGCCTGGGACACGGCCCAGAAGTCGGTGCCGGACTGGCAGCCGGTCTGGCCGGTGACGTTGATGGACAGGTTGGACAGCGACCGCCAGAAGTTGTCCAGCGCGATGCAGTTGCTGCTGCCGTCCGTGGTCGGGAAGCACTGGTTGTACACGTTGATGGAGCCGTTGATGGTGACGTCCTTGGGCGAGCTGCCCAGGCCCGCGACCTCGGTGTAGTAGCCGACCTGGAACGACAGCGGGTCCGCGGCCGAGCCGTAGGTGCCCGGCTCGAACAGCAGCGCGTAGCGCTGGGTGCCGAACTGGTTGGGGACCTGCTGGCTGGCGATCGCGTCCACCGTGGCCTGGATCTGGCTCTGCGGCATGCTCGGCGTGAACACGTACACGTTCGGCCCGAAGTCCGGGGTCCCGGCCAGGTGCGTAGCCGGCGCCACGGTCGCGCTGGGGGCCGGGGTGACGTCCGCCGCCGTCCTGGCGCTGACCGCCGACGCGGCCGGCGAGTAGGCGAGTCCCGCCCCGGCCAGACCGAGCACACCGGCCAGGACCGAGACCCCGGCGACGGCGGCCCGCCGCCGCACGCGCGAGAGAGCGCTCTCCGACGAGGTCGTTCTACTACGTCTGAATTTCATCAGCAGTCCATTTCTGTGCGTAGCACCAGCGCTACCACCGCTTCGCCGACAGCATCTCGCATCGGAGACCAGGCTCCAATAGCCCAGATAACACTTTTTGTTTCGAAAAAGTTGGTGAGTGGTGGCTTACTGAGAGCGGGCCGCGCGGCCGGGGCATGGACCCAGGCCGCACGGCCCGCTGGCTGATCACCGGTCAGCAGGCGCCGTCGTCGTTCCAGGCGCCGGAGGGCCCGCCGGGCGCCTCGTTGTAGTTCCACTGGCTGGCGGTCCAGTTGTGGCCGTTGTAGGAGACCTCGTTACCGGACGTGTAGGCGGTCGAGTTGCTCCAGGCCGAGTCGCACCAGCCGTTGCCCGGGGGCGGGCTGGTGGGTGGCGGGCTGGTCGGCGGCGGCGTCGTGCCGCCCCCGCCGCTGCTTCCGCCGGCGGTGAAGGCCTGGAACGCCTGGGTGAAGGCGCCGCTGTTCTGGCTCAGGCCACTGCAGGTGGACGACGCGCTGGTCTGGCCCGGGCAGCCGCCGTTGTCCCGGCCCTCGGACCAGAAGGACAGCAGCGCGATGCCGTCGGCGGCCGCGTGCGATTCCACCGTGGCCGCGTCGGCCAGCGTGAAGATCTCGCCCGGGCTGTCGTTCTGGCCGATCATCGGGGTGTTGCCGAGCATGCCGTAGGCGGCCGAGGTGGAGACGCCGAACACGCTGGCCACCTGGCCCGCCGCCGCGTCCAGGGCCTGGTTGGCGGCGGAGCCCATCTCGGTGCCGGACGAGCCGTAGTCCATGGTCATGATGTTCACGATGTCCGGCTTGAACCCACTGGACTGAGCGGCGTTGAGCACGTTCATGCCGTCGGAGGTGAAGCCGCTGGGCAGCACGGGCAGGGTGTAGGAGATGTTCAGCGTCCGGCCGGTGGAGCTGGCCCACGAGCGCACCTGGGCCAGGGCCTGCGCGGTCCGGGTGAAGTCGGTGGCGTTGGTCTCTTCGCTGGATTCGATGTCGAAGTCCAGGTGGGTCACGTTCATCGTGGTGACCACCGATTCCACCTGGGTGGCCATGGCGCCGGCCGACGAGCACTGGTTGCCGAGGTCGGTGCCGTCGGAGTCGACCGTGTAGCCGCCGAACGAGATCGACACGTCACCCCCCTCGGCCTGCAACGCGGAGATCTGCGACTGCCAGCCGGACTGGTTGGGCAGCGACCACTGGCAGCCGCCGCCGTTGGCGAAGGCCAGCTCGAAGTACTTGGTGCCGTAGTCGGAGGCCACCGTGGTCAGCGTGGTGTTGCTCAGCCCGGTGTCCACGTAGGGGGCGAACACGTGTGCGGGCCAGCTGCTGGTCGAGGCGGCGGTCAGCTTGGTGGTCAGGTCGCCGTGGGCGCCGGCGCCGGTCAGCAGGAACCCGGCACCGGCTGCGCCGGTGGCGAGCAGGGCGGCCGCGGTACAGGAAAACAAGCGGGAGGGTCGGGGCATAGCGGGTTCGCCTTTCGTAGGCCGCTCACCGAACCGGGGCGCCTGCGGCTGAACGTCGCCCCATCCGGCGATGCGTGGTCCCTCTATTAGTAAAGTTTCCTAAACGTAGAGCGGCCCAGCTACCCACGTCAACAGCAACGCCCAGAATTCACACAAAGACGACGCCGGGCACGGTCAGGGGTTGAGCTGGGCCCCGGCCAGCTGC
>DASXMW010000218.1:0-4227 GCA_036495425.1 Streptosporangiaceae bacterium
GGGGCGGGATGTCCACCCCGGCCGTGGTGCGCAGCCGGTGCCGCTGCAGCGCGGTCAGCGCGGGCGCCGCCAGGAACACGACCGCCAGGAATAGGAGCGGCAGCGCCCACCGCGGCTTGGTCGCGAAGCCCGCGGCCACCAGGACCGGCGCGGCGAGCAGGGCCGGGACGCCGCCGGTCAGGTACAGGGCCTGGCTCCAGGCGCGCGGCGACCACGGGACGCGGCGGTACCGCGTTTCCTGGCGGCTGGCGAGGGTGGTGGCCATGCCTCCCACCGTAGGCGAGCGGGCCTCGGCCTGCCCATACAGCACGGTTCACCATCGATGGTGGTGCTGGCCTCACCCCCGATTCGGGGGGCTGGGTCAGTGTGCCCGGCTACCCCGCCGTGACACCGTGGCGTCAGTTTCCCCACCCAGGAGGATCTGATGATTGACCACAGTGTTATTGACCACGGGGCGCCCGGTGACGTGATCCGGGTGGACGGCGTAACCAAGACCTACCAGAGCGACGGCCTGCCCGCGCTGGCGGACGTCAGCATGGACGTGGCCGCCGGCGAGGTGGTGGCGGTCATGGGCCCGTCGGGCAGCGGCAAGTCCACGCTGCTCAACCTCATTGCCGGGCTGGACCGGCCGACCGCCGGCACGGTCACCGTGGCCGGGCGGCGGATCGACGCCCTCGGCGAGAGCGCGCTGGCCCGGTTCCGCGCCCGCCACGTCGGGATCATCTTCCAGTTCTTCAACCTGCTCGACGACCTGACCGTGGAAGACAACGTGCTGCTGCCCGCCCAGCTGGCCGGGGCGTCCCGGCGCCAGGCCCGGGCCCGGGCCGGCGAGTTGCTGGAGCGGATGGGTATCGAGTCGTTTCGTGACAAGTACCCGGCGCGGATGTCCGGTGGCCAGCGCCAGCGGGTGGCCATCGCCCGGGCCCTGGTCAACCAGCCCGAGGTGCTGCTGGCCGACGAACCGACCGGGGCGCTGGACACCGCCACCGGGCTGGAGATCGGCCGGCTGCTGCGCCAGCTCAACCAGGGCGGGCAGACGCTGGTCCTGGTGACCCACGACGCCGAACTGGCCGAGCGGTACGCGGCCCGCACCGTGCGCATCGTGGACGGGCGGCTGGCCGGCGCCGGTGTGGGAGCCCTGCGATGAGCTGGTTCGGGCCGGTCAGGACGGCCACCGGCGGGCTGATGCGGCACAAGGTCCAGGCGGTCGTGATCGGCATGGTGCTGCTGGTCTCCACCGCCTCGGCCACGCTCGGCCTCGCGCTGCTGTCGGCGGGCAACGCGCCGTTCCAGCATGCCTTCGCCGCGCAGGACGGCGCGGACCTGGCCGTCACGGTGAACCCGGCGCACGCCAACGCCGCGCAGCTCGACGCGACCCGTACCCTGCGCGGGGTCACCGCGGCGGCCGGCCCGTTCGCCGAGGCGACCGTCCAGTTGCAGTACCAAGGCCAGTCCTATGGGCAGTTCACCCTGGCCGGGCGGGCTTCGGCCGGCGGCCCGGTGGACGACGCGGTGCTGACCGCCGGGCACTGGCCGGACGCGCCCGGGCAGGTGGTGCTGGACAACGCGTCGGCGAACGGCGGCCTGGACGTGGGCAACACGCTGACCGTCACCGGGGGGCCTGGCGGCCGCTCGCTGACCGTGGTCGGTTTCGCCAACTCCGTCACCGACACCGCAGACGGCTGGGTCGTCCCGGCCGAGATCGGCGACCTGCAAGCGCCGGGCACGCCGCCGAGCGCGCAGCTGCTCTACCGGTTCGCCAGCGCGGGCTCTGCGTCCCAGGTCCGGGCCGACCTGGCGGAAGTTACCGGGGCACTTCCGCCGGGCACGGTGACCGGTTCCTACCCGTGGCAGTCCGCGGAGAGCCAGGACACCAGCAACGGCGCGATCATGGAACCGTTCGTGGTCGCGTTCGCGCTGATCGGCCTGGCCATGGCGGTGCTCATCGTGGCTAACGTGGTCAGCGGCGCGGTCGTCGCCGGGTACCACCGGATCGGGGTGCTGAAGAGCATCGGCCTGACCCCGGCGCAGGTCGTGGTGGCGTACCTGAGCCGGGTCGGCCTGCCGGCCCTGGCCGGGTGCGTGGCCGGGGTCGTGGCGGGCAACGTGCTGGCGATCCCGGTCCTGCAGCAGTCGGCCGAAGCCTACGGCGTCGGCCGCCAGCTGGTGCCGTGGTGGGCGTCGGTCGTCGCGCCGGCCGGGCTGCTGGCGCTGACCCTGCTGGCCGCGCTCGGGCCCGCGCTGCGCGCGGGACGGCTGTCTGCCACCCAGGCGATCGCGGCGGGCCGCGCCCCGGCCACGGGCCGCGGGTACGCCGTGCACCGGCTCGCCGCGCGGCTGCGCCTGCCGCGGCCGGTCGGCCTGGGCCTGGCCGCGCCGTTCGCCCGGCCCGCGCGCACGGCGGTGAGCCTGGCCGCGATCGCGTTCGGGGCGACCGCGGTGATCTTCGCGTTCGGGCTGCACTCCTCGCTGGGCCAGGCCGCGGCCGACCAGACCCTGTCCGCGACGGTCCCGGTGGAAATCCAGGCCAACGGTCCCGGTAGCGGGGCGGGCCCCGGGCAGTGGCCGGACGCGGCGCAGGACGCGGCGGTGACCGCCGCGCTGCGGGCCCAGCCGGGCACCGCGCAGCAGACCACGGTGTACCAGAACGGGGTCAAGGTGCCGGGCCTGCCGGGGAGCGTCAACGCGTGGGCGTTCGGCAGCGGCTCGTCGTGGCTGGGGTACGGCGTCATCGCCGGGCACTGGTCCGACGCACCCGGCCAGGTGGACGTCAACACCGCGTTCCTGACCGCCAGCGGCCTGTCCGTCGGCGACACGGCCACCGTCGACACCGGAGCGGCCCAGGTCACCGTGCACATCGCCGGGGAGGTGTTCTACCCCGACTCCACCCCGACGGTGTTCGGCAGCACCCGGACGCTGCCCGGCCTGGCCACGACCGGGAACCTGTCGCAATGGGACGTGGCACTGCGCCCCGGTACCAGCACCGCCGAGTACGTCCAGGCGGTGAACAACGCCCTGGGCGGCCGCAGCCCGTGGGGGGCCACCACGCAGAAGGACGGCGGCAAGTTCTACTCGATCGCCCTCGGCCTGATCGGCACGCTCTCGCTGATGGTCGGGATCGCCGCCGGGCTCGCGGTGCTCAACACGGTGCTGATGACCACCCGCGACCGGGTGCACGACATCGGGATCTTCAAGGCGCTCGGCATGCGTCCCGGCCAGGTGCTCACGATGGTGGTGTGCTGGATCGCCGTCCCCGCGCTGATCGCCGGGGCGATCGCGGCACCCGCCGCCATGGCGCTGAACAGCGCGACGGTGCGCGCCATGGCGGCCACCGCGCACACCGGGGTGCCGGCCAGCTTCACCCAGGTGTTCCCGCCCTCCCGGCTGGCCCTGCTGGCACTGGCCGCGCTGGTGATCGCGGCCGCCGGGGCGCTGGCCCCGGCGAGCTGGGCGGCCCGGGCCCGCCCGGTCGTGGCCCTGCGCACCGAGTAACTTGTGCGTCGTGACCTCAGATGCGGGGGCGGCCCGGCCGGGCCGCCCCCGGGTGGTGATCGCCGAGGACTCGGTGCTGTTGCTGGCGGGCCTGACCAAGCTGCTGGAGAGCGCCGGGTTCGAGGTCTGCGCCACCGCGGGCGACGCTGAGGAGCTGCTGGCCGCGGTGGAGCGGGAACGGCCCGACGTGGTGATCGCCGACGTCCGGATGCCGCCCACCCACACCGACGAGGGGATCCGCGCCGCGCTGGTCATCCGGCGCCAGTGGCCGGACGTCGCGATCCTGGTGCTGTCGCAGTACGTGGAGGAGCGGTACGCGGCCGACCTGCTGTCGGCCAACACCCGCGGCGTCGGTTACCTGCTCAAGGACCGGGTGGCCGACGTGGCCGAGTTCCTGGACGCGCTGCGCCGGGTGGCCGCGGGCGGCACCGCGCTGGACCCGGAGGTGGTCGCGCAGCTGCTGGTCCGCACGGGCGGCGACCCGCTGGGCGGCCTGACCCACCGCGAACGCGACGTGCTGGCGCTGATGGCCGAGGGCCGGTCCAACACCGAGATCGGCGCGGCCCTGGTCATCACCGAGAGCGCGGTGAGCAAGCACATCAACTCGATCTTCGCCAAGCTCGAGCTGTACCAGGGCGACGTCGGCCACCGGCGGGTCCTCGCGGTGCTGCGCTACCTCGGCGTGGACCCCGGGACCCCGGCGGGCGGATAGCTGCCGTCGGCCACCGGTTGTCG
>DASXMW010000219.1:0-19373 GCA_036495425.1 Streptosporangiaceae bacterium
ACCGTCGACGGCAGCAGCGTCGGCACCCTCGGCCGCCAGGACACCATCGAGACCCCGGTCGACCCCGGCCCCCACACCCTGTTCCTCCGCATGGGCCGCCGCTACTCCAGCCAGCCCCAGACCTTCGACGCCGCCGATGGCGAAACGGTCACCTTCCGCTGCCACGGCGCCGAGGCCTGGCCCCACCTGGTCGCCTCCCTCATCGCCCCCGACCTGGCCATCTCCCTCAAACGTGAGGAAGACTGACCCCCGGCATGGTCACGGGCAGTCCCAATCCCAGCGAGCCGGGACCAACGGACCGCGAACGAGCGGGCCCCATAGCATCAAATGCATATAGCATGTGATGCATGAGCGGGCTGTACGTCGTCGAGGTTGAGCCAGAGGTTCGGTCACGCGGCATCTGGCCGGAAAGGTCCGTGAGCTGCGGTTTCACTTACTCACTCAGCAGACGCGGGTCACCTATTGGCTGGCGCCGGGCCGGCGCGTCATCCTGCTGACCGTTTTCCGCAAGACGCGCAGCGCCGAGACCGCTGAAGTCAGCCGTGCCCTGCAAGCCCAGAAGATCTGCGAGACCGAGCACGGGCGAGCACATACCACATTCGACCGGGAGGTGCCCTGACATGACCGCCGACCACAGCTCTTATGACGACCTGGCCCGCGAACGCCGATCCGGCGCGGAGTACCGAGAGGGCTACGCCGAAGCCCAGCGGGCCTTTCTTATCGGTCAGACTGTCCGTGAGCGTCGCCTGGCCCTTGGGCTGTCCCAGACAGAACTCGCGTCCCGGGCGGGCATGACGCAACCCGCTCTGTCCCGGCTTGAGGCAGGCGGCGTCATCCCCACCATCCCGTTGCTGGAACGAATCTCCTCAGCCCTCGACGCCGACCTCATCGTCCAGATCTCACCCCACGCCGCCTGATCGTGGCTGAAGGCCCAGCCGTTACCTCCCAGGTAACGAACTAAGAGCCCAGGGAGCCCGCCTGGAAGCGGCTGAGCTGCATCGCCCCGGAGTCGCCGCGGAGGCCGAAGGCGAAGTGGTACTGGGATCGGGTGGCCGGATCGGTCAGGTCGAGCAGGGGCGCCACCGAGGTGGACTCCAGCTCGGTCCAGGGGCCGCTGCTGCCGGACTGGTAGTAGGAAGTCAGCGTGTTGCCGCTGAACGCGACCGCGAAGTGGTCGCCGGGTTGCAGGGTCACGTCGGCGCAGCAGGCCACCTGGAAGCCGGGCGGCTGGAGCACGCCGTTCAGCACGAGGTCCTCGCCGGACGTGTGGAAGTAGGAGTTGTACCAGACCATCACGTAGTTGGAACTGTCCTTGACCAGGCCTGCGAACACGCCGCTGCTGTTGTTGACCGAGCCGCTGTCCAGGGCCTGGACCTGCACCACCGCGGTGGAGTCGGCGCTGGCCGGGGCGGTGCCGGAGGCCAGGAACCCGAACCACGGCTGGGCCGCGGTGGCCGAGGCCAGCCCGCCCCCGAGTGACCAGGTGGGCGCGACCTCGCCGGTGCCGGACGTCACCGACGACTGCAGCTGGGTGTAGTTGCCCAGGTCAGCTGCTGAACTGAACTGGTCGTCGATCTGGCTGCCGTAGGCGGCGGGGGAGTAGGCCACGGTCGCCGCGACCCGCCCGTAGGCGGTGATCTGCCCGGGTCCGGTGACCGCGTAGGCGTACAGCGCGGCCTGCTCGCCCGGGGTGGCGGACGCGCTGGGCGTCACCGACCAGGTCGCGGTCCCGTGACTGCCCGGCCCGGCCGGCCGGACCGTCCATCCGGCCGGCGCCACCAGGTGCACGGACGCGTCCGCGGCGCTCTGGCCCGGAGCAGGCCAGTAAGTGGTGGTCACCGTGCTGGCCTGGCCTTCATCCAATGAAAGGCCGGTGGCCGTGGCGCCGTTGATCCACAGCCGGGCCCCGGGTTGCTCGGCGTCACCGGCCTCCAGCTCGGTGATCCCGCTGCAGTCGCCGGGCTGGTCGGTCATGGTCACCCGGACCTGGGCGGTGGTCACGGCCGGGAACGTGACCAGGCTGAGGTCGTTGCCCGCCGGTGACGCCGGTGCCTGCCGCTGCCCGGGCACATCGGCCCAGCCGTCCGGGCCGAGGTACTGCACCCGGTAGCTGGCCGGGGCGGCCACGTCGCCGCCCTGACCGGTATTGGCCCAGGTGTACAGCCGGACCTGGCTCACCGGGACCGCGGCCCCCAAGTCGACGCCCAGGTCGCTGGCCGTGCCGGCCGGCTGCGGCGACCCGGCGGCCGTGCAGTCGGTCCACCGCGAGGCCTGCTGGCTCTCGGCGTAGATCACCTGGCCGTCGGTGGCGTCGGCCGGCGTGGTGCCCGGCCCGCTGGCCGACGCGAACGCCCGCGGGCTGCCCTGCCCGTACACGTTGGCGGCCAGGTCGGTGAACCCGCTGGCCGCCTGGGAGCCGGCCCCCGCCCCGGACAGCGGGATCGTGAGCGGGCGGATCGCCGGCGCGCTGGCCACCGCCCGCCCGTCCAGGTACACGTGCAGGCCGGGGCCCTGGTGGTAGCGGCTCCCGGTCTTGTCCCAGAGCACGGTGACGTTGTGCCCGTGGTACGGCACGTTCTCCAGCGCGAAGTAGTCCCAGCCGGCCGGGATCAGCGGCTGGATCTTCACGGTGTTGCCCAGCTGCGGGCGCAGTCCGATCAGCCCGGAGATCACCAGATCGTTGAAGGTCGAGTGGTTGTAGTCATTGGCGTCGTAGATCCAGTCCGGCTGGGACGGGTCATGAGCCTGCCCCACGTGGGGCTGGCCGTCCTGCTGCTGGGTCGCGGCGTAGGTGTGCAGCAGGCTGTCGTAGCCGGCCGTGGTCACGTCGGACTGGGCCGGGTAGTTGTCCAGCAGGTTGGCCAGCCCGGTCAGCGTCTGTGACGTGGCGAACGGCCAGCTCGGGCCGTCCCACCGGCAGCAGCCCTGGCCGGCCTGGTACATGAACCACTTGCTGCGCTGCTCGACCGTGGTCGGGCCGTAGGGCGCGGCGAAGCCCTGAGCGTCGGTGAGCTGGGCCCAGGCCGGGGAGTCGGCCGCCGGCGGCATGTTGAACATCCACGGCACGTAGCCGATCTCCTCCCGGGCCGACAGCAGCGTGTGGTCCGGGTTGTCGTCCCGGCCCATGTCGTAGAAGAACTGGCGGCCCGGGTCCCACAGGTACTTCTGCATGCTGGCCCGCAACGCGCTGGCCTTGGCCTGGTAGGACTTCGTCACCTGCGGCTGCCCGGCCAGCGCGGCCAGCTGGGCGATGGCCTCGGCGTCGCCGTACTGGTAGGCGTTGATCGTGGGCCGGTAGCCCGCGCCGCCGTGGTAGGGGTCGGCCGGGTCGGTCTCGTACGACGAGGCCGAGTACTCCATCCCGTCCCAGACCGGCACCTGCCAGTACAGGCCCAGCTGGCTGTCGTACTGGCGGTTCCAGCCCTGGTACTGGCGTTCCAGCTCGGGCAGTAGCCGGGTCGCGGCCGCGGTGTCGCCGCTGACCTCGGCCTGCCACAGCACCGCGCTGGCCAGCCAGATGCTGTATTCGTGGGCCCAGTCGGTGGTGTTCGAGTTGTAGGTGTCGGTGGCGGGCTTGGGGCCGGAGCCCGCCTCCTGCAGCCAGTACCGGATGTCGTCGGTGACCGGCTGCTGGTCCCGGGCCCAGCGGCCCTCGTCGATCTGCTGGTCCGACGACGCGTTGATGGCCCCGAACGGCGCCGCGTAGCCCGGGTAGCCGAAGAACTCGGTCAGCACGTCACCGTTGGCCGTCCCGGTCGGCCGCAGGTGCTCCTTCCACACCCGCCAGCGGTAGTAGTAGGTGCTCTGGATGGTCTGGTCGGGCACGTCGAGGAACGGGATGTTGGCCTCGTACCAGGCCTTCTCGTCCGTGCTGCCCAGCAGGGCACTGTCGTTCAGGAAGTGGGTGCCGCGGCCCACCGCCGGGTAGGGCCGCGCCGCGCTGCCGGTCTGGCCGGGCTCAGCGCTCCCGGCCTGGGTCGCGCCCGCCACCGGAGCCATCAGGCCCAGCGCGGTAGCCAGACTCGCCACTGTCGTGCACGTCCGAACGAAATGCCTCATATCCGCACAATAATTCACCCAGGTATCGGTCCGTCAAGCACCTGGCCCCCGGCGCCAATATGCACCGGTAATACTGGCGAAATATCCCTGTTGCGTGGGATTGTCATGCTGACCCCCTGGTGAGTGCCAGAACCGGACCGTCCCCCGGCCCAGCTGGCACCGTGAGAAGGGAGGGGTCGCTCATGGCGCTGGCCGCAGGAGTAACCGTCACCGAGGCCGCCGAGACCGAGAGCCGGAAGCTGCGCCGCCACTTCGGCCGCTTCGACATCCTGTTCTTCCTGATCTGCACGATCGTCGGCGTCGACACGATCGCCTCGGTGGCCAGCAGCGGCGGCGAGGCCTTCACCTGGATGATCGTGTTCGCGGTGGTCTTCTTCGTCCCGCAGGCCCTGCTGTTCGCCGAGCTGGGCACCGCGTTCCCGCAGGAGGGCGGGCCCTACATGTGGACCCGGCTGGCCTTCGGCCACCTGGCCGGGGCCATCAACAACTTCCTGTACTGGGTGACCAACCCGGTCTGGCTGGGCGGCACGCTGGCCTTCTCGGCGATCACCGCCATCCAGGTGTTCTTCAACGGCGGCAACAACTTCTCCACGTTCTGGTTCTTCGTGATCACGCTGGTGTTCATCTGGATCTCGGTGCTGGCCGCGATCATGTCGCTCAGTAAGGGCAAGTGGCTGCCCACCGCCGGGGCCTTCGCCCGGTTCTTCCTGCTGGGCTTCTTCACCATCGCGGTCATCATCTACGCGACCAAGCACGGCGTGCACGGCCTGTCGGCGGGCAACTTCAAGCCCAGCTCGGCCGGGTTCGTGGCCCTGGTGGCCGTGCTGCTGTTCAACTACGTGGGCTTCGAGCTGCCCAGCAGCGCGGGCGAGGAGATGACCAACCCCAAGCGGGACGTGCCGTTCGGCATCGCCCGCAGCACGGTGGCCAGCTTCCTGCTCTACGCGGTGCCGGTGCTCGGCATCCTCGTCGTGCTGCCGGTCAGCCAGGTCACGAACTTCGGCGGGTTCGTCGACGCCATCCAGCAGGTGTTCACGGTGTTCGGGGGCAGCGTCAGCCACGGCACCGTGACGCTGACCGGCGCGGGCGCGGTGCTCGGCGACCTCTGCGCCATCATGTTCATCATCTGCGTCCTGACCTCGGGCGTGACCTGGATCATGGGCGCCGACCGGGCCCTGGCGGTGTCCGGCTACGACGGGGCCGCCCCGCGCTTCCTGGGTGTCATCAACGAGCGATTCGGCACCCCGGTCCGGGTCAACATCTTCAGCGGCATCGTGTCCACGATCGTGCTGATCATGGCCCACCAGCTGACCAGCGGGAACGCGGCTAAGTTCTTCGGCGCGGTGCTGGGCGTGACGATCTCGACCACCTTGGTCAGCTACCTGCTGATCTACCCGGCGCTGTGGAAGCTGCGCCGCAGCCACCCCGAGGTGGCCCGGCCGTTCAAGATGCCGATGTACAAGCCGCTGACCGTGATCCTGATGGTGCTGCTGGCCGTCACGGTCGTCGAGCTGTTCGCGCCGGGCGCGGGCATGCACTGGTTCGGCTCCGACTTCGCGCCGGACGGCTGGACCCACGGCGAGCGCTGGACCTACCTGGCCACCGAGGCGGTCCCGGTCCTGGTCTTCATGCTCATCGGGGTGCTGTTCTGGGTGGCGGGCACCAAGACCCGCCGGGACGTCGCCGGCCTGATCCCCGCCAACGCCGACCCGTCCGGCGAGGCCGACCCGGCCGCTCCGGTTGGCTGATTAGAACAAAATATCGAACATGCCCGATACCATGGCCGAATGCGCATATGGATCGAGCTGGACGAAGAGCGGTCAGGCTGGACGCAGACGCGGATGCTGGTCGCCTGGCTGACCCACGCCGGGTACGCGGCCCAGGTCCTGATCGGCCCGGAGCCCAAGGTCCTCGCGCTCACCGGCCACCCCCTGATCCCGGCCGAGCGCGAGGCCTTCGGCCGCCCACCCTGACCACCATGGAGCAGTGACCGATCAGCGCATACTGGGCGGGTGGTCACCGCGTCGCCCCCTCGCTTGCGGCCGCCCGCGGTGGCGCGGCTGCCGGCCGAGCCGGGGGTGTACCGGTTCCGGGACAAAAATGGCCGGGTGCTGTACGTGGGACGGGCCACCGAGCTGCGCTCACGGGTGGGGTCGTACTGGTCGGATCTGCGTGGGCGGCGTCACCTGGTCCGGATGGTGGCCCAGGTGGCCCGGATCGAGGCGGTGACCTGCGCGTCCGTGCACGAGGCGGCCTGGCTGGAGCGCAACCTGCTGCAGGCCTCGCTGCCGCGGTGGAACCGGACTCCGGGCGGCCAGGAGAACCAGGTTTACATCCGCCTCAGCCGCGGGCGGGCGGCAAGAGCCGGGCGGGCACTGACCGTGGTCTACCAGGCAACCCCCGCCCCTGACCTTCGATATTTCGGTCCCTACCTGGGCGGAGTGCGGACGCGTCAGGCGGTCGCGGCGCTGTACCGGATCCGGCCGGCCGCGGCGGCCGGGCGGACGCTGGGCGGCGCGCATCAGGATCTGGCCCGGGCCCGTGGGCGCGACCCGGCCGACCAGGCCGCCCGGGAGGCCGGCCTGGACCTGCTGGCCGCCGTCCTGGCCAGGGACCCGGCCGCGGTGGCCCGGGCCCGGGCCGAACTGACCGCGATCCGGGACCGGGCCGCCGGCCAGCTCGCGTTCGAGTTCGCGGCCCGGGTCCAGGCCGAGGCCGAAGCCCTGGACTGGGTCACCAGCGTGCAGCGGGTCACCAGCCAGGCCGCCCACGACCTGGACGTGTACGGCTGGGCCGGGGGAGCGCTGGTGCACTTCGGCGTCCGCGGCGGCCGCCTGTGCCAGTGGTCCCAGCGTGACTGCCCGCGGGGCGCCGCCGCCCAGCAGCTGGCGGCCACCCCGTCCGGCTGGGCCGAGTTCGCCACCCGCAACGCCATGCTCGCCGCCACCCTGGCGGGCTGAGCCCTCAGCACCCTGACCAGGCCGGGTCCCGCCCCGGCCTTCACCTCTGCCCGCATGCGGGAGTGACACCCATAAGAAATCGGGTTAGACTCCCAAATATGTCAGTAACCCAAATAGGTCAGAAACCCAATAGGCATTCAGGTTCCCGCCGCTGGTGGGCCCTGGCGGCGCTGGCGCTGTCCGGGCTGACGATCGGGCTGGACGCGACGGTGCTGAACATCGCGCTGCCGGAGCTGTCGACGTCGCTGCACGCGACCATCGGGCAGCTGCAGTGGTTCAGCACCGCGTACACCCTGGTCGTGGGGGTGGCGATGCTGCCCGCCAGCAACCTCGGCGACCGCTACGGCCGCAAGCGCCTGCTCGTCACCTCGCTGGTGCTGTTCGCGGCCGCGTCCGCCTGGTGCGCGTGGTCGACCTCGCCGGCCGAGCTGATCGCGGCCCGAGCCGTGCTCGGCCTGGCCGGGGCGGCGCTCATGCCGCTCGGGCTGGCCATGCTGCCCACCCTCTTCCCCGCTGTCGCCGACCGGGCCCGGGCGGTGATGATCTGGACCGCGGCCAGCACGCTGGGCCTGCCGCTCGGCCCGATCGTCGGCGGCTGGCTGCTCAACCACTTCTGGTGGGGCTCGGTCTTCGTGCTCAACGTTCCGCTCGCCCTGGCCGGGGCGGTGGCGCTGGTGGTGTTCCTGCCCGAGGCGCGCAGTGCCAGGCCGGTCCGGCTCGACGGGCCCGGGGCCGTGCTGTCCTCGGCCGGGCTGGCCGGGGTGATCTACGGGTTCATCAACGCGGGCCAGCAGGGCTGGGGGTCCCGGACCACCTGGCTGACCATCGTGGCCGGCCTGATTCTGCTGACCGGCTTCGTGGTGTGGGAGCGGCGCAGCAGCCACCCCCTGATCGAGCTGTCGCTGTTCGGCAACGGGCAGTTCAGCTGGGGCACCGTGCACGCCACGATCGCGAACTTCGCGCTGTTCGGGCTGCTGTTCGCGGTGCCGCAGTTCTTCCAGAGCGTGCACGGGGCCAGCCCGCTCGGGACCGGCGTGCGGCTGCTGCCGATGATCGGCGGCATCGTGGCCGGCAGCCAGATCGGTGGCCGGCTGGTCCAGCGCTACGGGGCACGGCTGGTCATCGCGGGCGGGTTCGTGCTGGCCGCGGCGGCCCTGGGGGCCGCCGCCACCACCCGCGTCGGCACCGGGTACGGCTTCGCCGCGGCCTGGATCGCGGTCCTCGGCCTCGGGATCGGCCTGGCCCTGCCCGCGGCCATGAGCGGTGCCCTCGGCGCCCTGTCGGCCGAGCGGGCCGGCGCCGGGTCCGGGTTGATGCAGGCTCTGCGCCAGGTCGGCGGCACCATCGGCGTGGCCATCCTCGGCACCGTGCTCAGCGTGGGGTACCGCGACCGGCTGCGCACCGGTCAGCTGCCCCCGGCCGCCAGCCGGACCGCCCACGACAGCGTGGCCGCGGGCATCCAGGTCGCCACCCGGCTGCACGACGGCGCGCTGGCCGCGTCGGCGCGGGTCGCGTTCGTCCACGGCATGGACCTCGCGCTGATCGTGTCCGGCGGCGTGGTCCTGGCCGGCGCGGTCCTGGCCATGCTCTTCCTGCCCCGCCACCGGCCGCAGCCCGCGGGCCAGCCTGCCGCGCGGCAGCCGGATACGGAACAATCGGTGGCGTGACCGCACCGATCGCCGCGCCCGGGCCTGCTCCGCGGCCCGGGCTGCGGCAACGCAAGAAGATCAAGCTGCGCCGCACCATCCAGACCGAGGCGCTGCGCCTGTTCGCGGCCCAGGGCTACGAGCAGACCACCGTCGAGCAGATCGCCGAGGCCGCCGAGACCTCCACGACCACGTTCTACCGGTACTTCCCGACCAAGGAAGACGTCGTGCTCGACGACGACTACGACGCGATGATCGAGGCGTTCGCCCTGCGCCGCCCCCGGGACGAGTCCGTGGCCGGCACCTTCCGGGCCGTGCTGGCCGAGATCACGGCCGTGACCGAGGCCGACTCGGAGTGGAACCTGAGCCGGATGCGGCTCATGGCCTCCGTCCCCGCTCTCGACGCCCGCTACGCCGGGGAGGAACGCAAGACCGCGGACCTGACCCGGCGGATCCTGGCCGAGCGCACCGGCCGCTCCCCGGACGACTTCCAGCTCGCGCTGGCCGCGGCCGCGGTCGTCGCCGTGCTGTTCACCGCCACCCGGCGGTGGGCGGCCGAGGGGGGCACCGTCCCCATGGGCACCCTGCTCGACCAGGCCGTCGCCACCGTCGAGCCGGTCCTGGCCAACCTCTGAGCCAACCCCAGGAGGCAGCCGCACCCCTAGGTCGTGATGTCTGGATAGGGCAGGTTGAAGTGGGCCAGCCGGGCCCCGTAGTCACGCTGCATGGTCAGCGGCTGGGGATAGTCGCGTTCGAACATCGCGATCCACAGGGTCAGGGTCAGGAACGGGTGCGCCCCCAGCTGGAACAGGGCCACGTGATCCTGCACGGACAGCGCGTCCCGCTCCTCCTCGGTGAAGGACAGCCAGGTGGTGGCCTCGCCCGCGATGCAGTTGAGGATCTGGTTGGCCTGCTCGGCCTCCCACCAGGCCACCGTGCCCGCCGGGTCGTCCCGGTACCGCTCGACCAGGTCCGGGTCGCGGTCGACGGTGAACAGGAACTTGTCGACCAGGTACTTACTCATCAGCGAACCCCCGCGTCCCGTTCGGGTACCAGGTGAAGTAGGCCTCCATGGTGTGGAACAGGTCGAGGCTGTCCACGTAGTCGGCCTTGCTGTAGCCGGCCACGCCCATCATCAGCATGAAGTCCATGAACCCGTGGGTGGCGTTGCCCGGGCTGTGCAGGCTGTCCAGGGTCACGTTGGCCAGCACGCCGTCGAGGTCGCCGTGGCCGATCCACTCGACCGCCCTTCTGTCGAACTCCGGGTCCGGCCCGTGCTCGCCGAACTGCCGGGGCCCGCCCAGCTCGAGCGACAGGTGCCCGGTACCGATGATGGCCACCCGCAGGTCACTGGGCCAGCCGTCGATGATCTCCCGCAGCGTCTGGCCGAGCCTGACGAACCGTTCCGGCCGGGGGAGCGGCGGGGCGAAGATGTTGGTGTAGATCGGCACCACCGGCAGGTCGTTCTGCGGCCGCACGGTGAAGATCGGGCACGTGATCGAGTGGTCGACCCGCAGCTCGTTGGAGAACGCGAAGTCGAAGCCCGCGTCCAGGCCCGCCCGCAGGATGTGGCCGGACAGCTCCTCGTGCCCGGTGAGCAGCAGCTTGGGCAGGCCGAACTCCCGCTCCTCGTTGTAGTAGTTGGCGTCGTAGAAGGGCGCCTTGCCCACCAGGAACTGCGGCATGTTGTCCAGCCACAGCTGGTGGAAGTGGTCCGAGCCGACCATGACCAGGACGTCCGGGCGGGCCCGGGTCAGCGTCTCGCGGTAGGCCTTCACCTTGCGCACCCACTCGGCCGCGAACGGCGGCGCCTCATCCGGCGGCAGCTTGCTCGTCGCGTAGTAGAACGGGTGGTGCGTGGTGGCCAGGATGGCGACCAGCTCGGCCATGGACCATCTCCTCAGCTCAGCTCGTACCCCGCCAGCTCCTCGGCTCAGCCGTACCCGCGTTAGCGTACAGTTGTCCGTTCAACGGCGGCTAGCTGTGCGACGATAGCGAAAAGGACAACTCGCCGCGGGAGGTGCCCATGGCCGGACGTGGCACCGGGCCGGACTTCGTGGAGGCGCTGGCCCGGGGGCTCGACGTGCTGGCCTGCTTCGACGACCGGCACCCGCGGATGAGCCTGAAGGAGATCGCGGACCAGACCAAGCTGGCCCGCCCGACGGCCCGCCGCCTGCTGCTCACCCTGGCCGAGCTGGGCTTCGTCCGGATCGAGAACGGCCAGTTCACGCTGACCCCGAAGGTCCTCACGCTGGGCCTGGCCTACGTGGGCTCGCTCGGCCTGTGGGACGTGGCCCGGCCCCACCTGGAGACGCTGGTCGCGCAGACCGGGGAGTCCTCGTCCATGGCCCAGCTGGACGGTTCGGACATCGT
The DNA here is from genome assembly GCA_036495425.1 of Streptosporangiaceae bacterium. Lineage (GTDB taxonomy): Bacteria > Actinomycetota > Actinomycetes > Streptosporangiales > Streptosporangiaceae > Bog-532. The sequence goes on from DASXMW010000219.1 coordinate 11,039, forward strand.
GTACGTGGCCCGGGTCTCGGTGCCCAAGATCATCACGTTGCGGGTGGTGATCGGCACCCGGTTCCCGGCCGTGCAGACCTCCCAGGGCAAGGTGCTGCTGGCCGCGCTGGACCCGGCCGCGCTGACCGCCACGCTGGCCGAGCCCAGCCGGTCCGGCCTGGCCACGGCGCCGCCGGCCCCCATGCCGCCCCGCGACCGGGCCGCACTCGAGGACGAGCTGCGCACGGTCCGGGCCCGCGGCTGGGCCCTGGCCGACGAGGAGCTGGCCCCGGGCATCCGCTCGGTGGCGGTGCCGGTCCGCGACGGCTGCGGCGAGGTGCGGGCGGCCATGAACGTCACCGTGCACGCGGCCGAGACCAGCGTGGCCACCCTGGTCGACGACTACCTGCCGCGGCTGATCCGGGCCGCCAGCGACGTGTCCGCCGACTGGGCCCTCTGGCAGGCCCGCCCGCACACCGAGGTCGCTAGTTTGGGCAGCACGGCTTGACATCACCGAGAACCGGCAGGCAGATTGACGGACAAGTGTCCGTATAGCGGTCAAGGAGCAGGCGGACTGGTGGCAGACGACGAAAACCCCAAGGGGCCGCTCTCGGGCCTCCTGGTCGCGGACTTCTCCCGGGTGCTGGCCGGCCCGTACGCGACCATGATGCTGGCCGACCTGGGCGCCGACGTGATCAAGGTCGAGAGCCCGTCCGGCGACGACACCCGGGAGTGGGTCCCGCCCCGGCGCGGCGACGTCGGCACCTACTTCCTGGGCGTCAACCGCAACAAGCGGTCCATCGCGCTGGATCTGGCCGATGACGACGACAACGCGGTGGCGCGGGAGCTGGCCGCGCGCGCGGACATCTTCATCCAGAACTTCAAACCCGGCGGCCTCAAGCGGTTCGGCCTGGACTACGACGCCGTGGCCGCCCGCAACCCCGCGGTCATCTACTGCTCGATCAGCGGCTTCGGTGCGGGCAAGGGCGCGACCCTGCCCGGGTACGACATCCTGGCCCAGGGCGTGTCCGGGCTGATGAGCCTGACCGGCGCCCCGGACACGCCGCCGTTCCGGTCCGGCATCTCGGTGTTCGACGTGTTCACCGGCCTGCACTCAACCGTGGGCATCCTGGCCGCGCTGCACCACCGGGACCAGACCGGCCAGGGCCAGCACATCGAGACCAACCTGCTCTCCAGTGCGCTGTCGGCCATGGTCAATCAGACCTCGGCCTACGTGGCGGGCGGGGTGATCCCGCACCGGATGGGCAACGCCCACCTCAGCCTGTTCCCCTACGAGCCGCTGGCCACCGGTGACGGCGACCTGATCATCGCGGCCGGCAACGACCGTCAGTTCCGCCGCCTCACCGAGGTGCTGGGCGTGGCCGAACTGGCCGACGACGAGCGCTTCTCCTCGGTCGGCCTGCGCAACGTCAACCGCGAGGACCTGCGGCCGCTGCTGCTCGAACGGCTGGCGGCCAAGTCGGCCCAGGAGTGGTTCGGCCTGCTCAGCGAGGCGGGCATCGCCTGCGGCCCCATCAACGACGTCAAGGGCGGGGTCGAGCTGGCCGAGAGCCTGGGGCTGGACCCGGTGGCCCTGGCCGGTGACGTTCCAACCGTGCGGAACCCGATCCGGCTCTCGGCCACCCCGGCCCGGCACGAACTGCCGCCGCCGGCCCTGAACGCCGACGGCTCGGAGATCCGGGCCTGGCTCTCCGATACGAAGGAAAGCTCCTCTTGACCGAGATCCCCTCCTTTCCCACGTCGCTGGGCACGTCCGACCGGTCGTCGATCACCCTGCTCGGCCAGGACCTGGCCCACGACCTGATGGGCGAGGTCAGCTTCGGCGAGCTGGCCTACTGGCTGATCACGCTGGAGCGGCCCACCCCGCAGCAGTCCCGGCTGTTCGAGACCGTGCTGCTGGGCCTGGCCGACCACGGGTTCACCCCGACCGCGATCGCGGCCCGGCTCACCTACCTGAGCGCGCCGGACGCCATCCAGGGCGCGCTGGCCGCGGGCCTGCTCGGCGGCGGCTCCCGCTACCTGGGCGTCACCGAGGACACCGGCCGCTTCCTGGCCGAGGTCCTGGCCGCCGCCCCCGGCCCCCTGCCCGCCTCCGAGGATGAGGCAGCCTGGGACGCCCTGGCCGAGCAGGCGGTGGCCGACCGCTCGGCGGCGGGCCGGTTCGTGCCCGGCCTGGGTCACCCGGTCCACAAGGACGGCGATCCCCGGACCCCGCGCATCATCGGCATCGCCCGCGAGGAAGGCCTGTATGGCCCGCACCTGGCCTTGTTCGAGGCCGTGGGCCGCGTGCATCCCAAGATCCTCGGCAAGCGGCTCCCCTTGAACGGCGCCGGCGTCAGCGGGGCGGCCCTGGCCGACCTCGGGCTGCCCCTGGACCTGCTGCGCGGCGTGGTCCTGCTGGCCCGCTGCGCCGGCCTGCTCGGCCACATCGCCGAGGAGATCCGCCGCCCCATCGCCGGCGACATCTACCAGGCCGTCGACCGCAACGCCCGCTACATCCCACCCGACACCCCCTGAGCCCCCCACACCACAAAATCACCAGCCCCATCAGCCCCATCAACCCTGCCTGTCACAGATGCTTGAACGAGCAATCAATGCCCTCAATGCGGCGTTTTGCCCGATAAATAGCGCGTAACGTAAGTCCATGCGCGCAGCCGTCCTCCGTGGCCATCGCAGCGCCCCGGAGGTCGAGCAGTGGCAGCCTCCCGCGCCCGGCCCCGGTGAGTCCCTGATCGAGCTGCGGGCGGCTCCGATCACCCCGCTCGACCTGCTCTGCGCCAGCGGCACGTCTTACTTCGGCTCGCCGGCGCTGCCGTACGTGCCCGGTGTCCAGGGCGTCGGCCTGGTCGTCAAGTCGGCCTCGGTCCCGGCCGGGACCATGGCCTGGTTCTCCACCACCGCGGGCATGGCCCCCGGCGACGGCAGCCTGCGCGAGTGCTGCTCGGTCGTGGACGACAACGTGCTGCCGCTGTCCTACGACGTCGCCCCCGAACTGGCCGCCGCCCTCGGCCTGTCCGCGGTCGCGGCCTGGATGGCGGTCACCTGGCGCGGCGAACTGCACGAAGGCGAGCAGGTCATCGTGCTCGGCGGTGGCGGCACCGTGGGCCAGGTCGCGATCCAGGTGGCCAAGCTGCGCGGGGCCCGCCGGGTCATCGCGGGCTGCCGCAGCGCGACCGGGGCCGAGCGGGCCCGCCGCTGCGGGGCCGACGCCGTGGTCCGCCTCGACACCGACGACGTGTCCGACCTGGCCAGCCGGTTCGCCGAAGCCAGCGACGGCCCCACCGAGCTGATCATCGACCCGCTGTTCGGCGCGCCCGCCGCCGCCGCGCTGCGGACCGCCCGCCGTTACGCCCGCCTGGTCCAGCTGGGTAGCTCGGCCGCGGAGACGGCCCCGATCGACAGCTCCACCGTGCGCAGCCGGTCCCTCTGCCTGCTCGGCTACACCAACAACGAGCTGACCCCCACCCAGCGCGCCGACGCCTTCAACGCGGTGCTCTCCCTGGCCGCGACCGGCCGCCTCACCGTCGGCTACGAGTCCGTCCCGCTGGACGGCATCGCCGCCGCCTGGTCCCGCCAAGCCCGCGGCGAGGCCCCCGTCCGCATCGTCATAACCTCCTGACGCTGCTAACCAGATCGGGGATGTCACGGGCCGGGGTATTCGGCGAGATTGGCGGGTGAAGCCAGGTGCTCGGAGATCGAGACGACGGTCTAGCAGGAAGGCCACGATCACTACTATGCGGACCGTCAAGCTGCCGTCCGGCGAGCGGATCCCGGTACTCGGGCAGGGCACCTGGCACCTCGCCGAGGCGCCCGCTCGCCGCGACACCGAGATTTTCGCGCTGCGCCGTGGCCTCGATCTCGGCATGACCGTGATCGACACCGCCGAGATGTACGGGGACGGGGAAGCCGAAAAGCTGGTCGGTGAGGCCATCGCGGGCCGGCGGGACGAGGTGTTCCTGGTGTCCAAGGTGCTGCCGCAGCACGCCACCGCGCGGGACACCGTGGCCGCCTGCGAAGGCAGCCTGCGCCGGCTGGGGACCGACCGGATCGACCTGTACCTGCTGCACTGGCGCGGCCGGGTGCCGCTGGCCGACACGATCGGGGCGTTCGGCGGCCTGCAGCAGGCCGGGCTGATCAGAAACTGGGGGGTCAGCAACTTCGACACGCCGGACATGAAGGAGCTGACCGCGCTGCCCGGCGGCGCGGAAGTCGCGACCGATCAGGTCCTGTACAACCTCAGCCGCCGGGGGCCAGAGCTCAACCTGTTCCCGCAGCTCCGCGAGCTGCACGTTCCGATCATGGCCTACTCCCCGATCGAGCAGGGACGAATCCTCAGCCACCCGGTGTTGCGCGAGATCGCCGAACTGCACCACGCGACCCCGGCGCAGATCGCGCTGGCCTGGGTGCTGCGCCGGGATGATGTGTGCACGATCCCGCGGGCCTCCCGGCCCGAGCACACCAACGAGAACCGCGCCGCGGCCGACATCCAGCTGGACCAGGCCGACCTGTCCCAGCTCGACCAGGACTTCCCGCGGCCTCAACGCGTCCGCCCGCTGGAGATGCTCTGACCGGCGCTGCGGTCGGACCGGTCACTTTCTAAGCGACTAGCCACCCGAGGAGACATGGTGACAATCGATGACCCCGTGACCATGGCCCGCGAGCTGCTCATGACCGATGACGTGGTGGTGGGCAAGGGCCAGGCGCCCCACATGCTTGCCACCGCCCAGACGTGGGCGACCCTGGCGGTGGCCGAGGCCGTCAACCGGCTCGCGGCTGCGGTCGAAGCCACGCACGAGAAGTAGCCGAGCCCCGGCGCCGATCCACCCGGCGCAGCCCCTCCCGCCTCATGAGCCCCACCTTCGTGTGCAGAACGAACTACGTGGAGCGTTCTCAGCGACTATCGCTGAAAACGCTCCACTGAAGCCGGACTCCATCAGGTCCCCGCCCGCAGCAAGCCCCCGCCGTCACTCCTGCCCCTCAGGTCCCAGGAGGTACCGGCGAGGCGCCACCAGCCCCGCCACTCGGGCTCCGAGGGCGTCACTCCAGGGTGGTCAGGTCCAGGACCCAGTCGTTGCTGCGCATGAACCGGCCCGCCGGATACTCGAAGTCGCATTCGCTGGCCCACCTGAACCCCACCTTGCGGCAGATGGCGTTGGAGGCGACGTTTTCGATCGAAGGAAACGCGTGCAGGTACCGGTGCCTCCGCTGTCCGGCGGCGTGGGCCGCCCCGGCCCGCGCGGCCGCGGTGGCGATACCGCGTCCCTGGTGGGCGGGCAGGACCTGCCAGCCCATCTCGTAGACCGAGCTTCCCTGCCAGGTGCGTTCGCCGTAGCCAACGGTGCCAGCGGCCTCGCCGCCGGACCCGGGCAGCACGATGCGGAACATGCACCCCTGGCCCGGCGCGAAGTTCAGGTAGCGCCGGTGCCGGGTGCGCAGCTGCTCGTCCGTCTCCAGGCCGCCGAGGTGGTGCTTCATGTCCTCGGTGTTGAGGCGGCGCAACAGGTCGAGGTCGGCCTCGGTGAAGGGCACGATGCGCAGCGCCGGCGTGGCGTTGTCCGGCATGGCTTCACTGCCCGTGCGTGCTCCCGCTCCGGTAGTCCGTGTACTGGTACGGGTTGTCCATGACCTTCGTCTCCGGGATGTCCGGGCTCATGCCCGCCGCCCAGGCCTCATCCCCGATGACCGACCGCAGATAATCGACCGTCGACTCCACCTCGCGCCGGACGGCGCCCAGGTCCACCCCGACCAGCCGCCCGTCGGACTTCACGACCCGGCCGTTGACGATGACCGTGTGCACGTCGCCCCGCTGAGCCTGGAAGGCCACGTGACCGTACGGGTTCAGGATCGGGAACCCGACCGGTGAGTACTCGTTCTTCAGCAGCACCACGTCGGCCTTCTTGCCCGGCTCCAGGCTGCCCAGCGACGACTCCCGGCCCAGCGCGTGGGCGCCGCCGCGGGTCGCCCAGTCGACCACCTGGTCCGCCCGCAGGCTGCAGTGGGTCACGGTCTCCCCGCGCTCGTGCGCCTGCAGGTGCTCGCGGGACCGGTCCGCGCCCAGTGTGGTCCGCATGGCCGAGAACAGGTCGCCGCTCCACCACACGCTGGTGTCCATGGACAGCGACACCGGGATGTCGTGGGCGCGGATGGCCCAGGTGGGCGGGTAGCCCTGGCCCGCGCTCTGCTCGCTCTCGGTCGACACCGAAATCGATCCGCCCGAGGCCGCGATCCGGTGGTAGGAGTCGGCCGACAAGGTCGCGGCGTGCACGAAGATGCTCGACTCGTTCAGGAACCCGGCCTCGTGGGCCAGGCGGACCCCGTCGTCGTTGGTGGCGCCCCACACCCCGGCGTGCGTGGTCACCGGCACGCCCAGCTCGCGGGCCACCTCGTACGCGGCCTTCTCCGGAAAGGCCGGGTCCCCCGTCACGTCGAACGCCATCTGGAACCCCAGCATGTCGTCACGCTCGTCCTGCCGGGCGCGGGCGAAGGCCTGGAAGCCGGGGGAGGTGGCCCACTCCCACGGGCCCTGCTGGATGTTGCCGTAGGCCAGCACGAACCGGCCCGGCACCGAGCGCAGCGCGTCCACCGCCGCCTCCGCGTGGGCCACCGTCTGCAGCCCGTGCGACCAGTCCACGCAGGTGGTGACGCCCGCGTCGATGGCTTCGATCGCGGCCAGCCGGTTGCCCGCGGCCACGTCCTCGGGCCGGAAGTGCTTACCGTTCTCCAGGTAGTAGAAGACGAAGTACTGGGTCAGCGTCCAGTCGGCGCCGTAGCCGCGCATCGCGGTCTGCCACATGTGCCGGTGCGTGTCGATCATGCCCGGCATGACGATCCCGCCCGCGGCGTCGATCTCCGCGGTGCCCTCGGGCACGGACAGCCGCGGCCCGACCGCGGTGATGGTGTCCCCGCTGATCAGCACGTCGGTGTCCGGCTGGATGGACCGGCTGGCGTCCATGGGCAGCACGGTCCCGCCCCGCAGAACGATCGGCCGCCCGGCTTCGAAGTCAGTCATGGCACGCTCCCTCGCGGCCCCCGCACAACAGCGGACAACCGTCCGTCATCCGGTCAAACCTGGTGGAGATCACTGTTCCCGATCGCTGGTGACGGTGTCAACGTCCCCCGCCGAAACCAAAGCCCCGCCAGCCCCACGGGCTGACGGGGCCTGCCGCGAGCCCTACCGCTCCCGCTGGATCCGCCCGATGAACGACCGCCACCCCGCGGCCGGAACCGCCAGCCGCAACCCGTCCCGGTCCTTGGAGTCTCGCACTAGGACGTCCCTCCGGCTGGCGACCTCGACGCAGTTACCGCCGCCATTACCGCTGTAACTCGATTTGCGCCACGGACTGTTTATCTGGCCTTCCATTGTTCTGCTGCCTCCTCAATCAGTGCCCGCGACGCCTTACGGGGCAGAGCGTCAGCGCGGACACGATCAAAAGTTATCGCCGCCTTGTGGACCAGCGATCGAGTTTCGACCGTGACGTCCTCGACCGCTTCCATGCGGAGCACTTCGGGCGCACCGTCCCCGCTGGCCAGGTCGAATGCGCCGCTGAGCCCAGCGTTCCCGGCCGTGTCGGCCGCAACCATCTGCACATCGATGTTCGGCCGCTCAGACATCGCGGCCAGATGACCGAGCTGGTCGAGCATGGTCTCCGGCGTCCCGATGAGCCGATGCAGGACCGCCTCATCCAGGACGACCACGACATACGGCGGATTGGCGCGATCGAGGATTGCCTGCCTATCCAGCCGAGCCGCGACGAGCCGGTCCGCCCGGTCCAGATCCTCACCGGCCGCGATGAACAGCGTCCGCGCGTAATCGGCCGTCTGCAGGAGCCCCGGGACCAGGATCGGCGACCACAGGCGCAGCGTCACCGCATCGCGCTCGGCGTCCAGCCAGTTCTCGAACCAGCTCGGCACCGGGCCGTCGGCCGACCGGGCCACCTGGGCCAGCCGGCGAACAGATCCGGGTCCAGGGTGCAGGCCTCGCACCACGCTTCGAGAACTTCCGGCGTCGGTGGCCGTTCGCCGGTCTCGGCCTTGGCCACCACCGACCGGTCGAAGCCTAGCGTGGCCGCCAGCGCCTCCTGTGAGCTGTAGCCCGCGGCCAGCCTGGCCCGGCGCAGCTCATCACCCAGGAACGCGGGCGGGCTGGCTGCCGGGTCACGTTTGGCCACCGTGGCGGACCTTCCCGAGAGTGTGCCGATTCGGGGCGTAGCTCTCCGCCACCTAGCGTAGCCCCGCCCGGCCCCGCCAGCCTGTTGAGAAAAGGGACAACGGCAGGCAGGTGGATTTGAACCAATGCTGGAGCGAAGTGAGCCACAGGACCTCAGCCGCGCGTTCC